>NZ_CAINTR010000210.1 GCF_903853455.1 uncultured Magnetospirillum sp. | reverse complement strand
GGACCTTGGGCAAATCCTCCAACCCCTCGGCCCTGAGCAGGGTGCGAAAGTGCTCGTCCGAGAGCAATTGGCGCAGCGCGGTCGTCAGCAATAAGAGCCGTTGCTCACCAATCTCGGCTTTTCGGATCAACACTTCCTGGCGTCGGACTTCCTCTTGATAGGCGCGAACCAGTGAACGGGTTGAGATACTCGGCTGGCCCTTGGTTGCTAGGGTGCGGCCATAGCCGGTGCCCATCAGCCGTCGCCGTTCGATCAGGCGCCGGACCTTGAGTAATTGCGTCCCTTTGAGGATTCCCTCCTGGTAGGCTTCCTGCAGGGTGTTCTGGAGGGCGGTGTCATCGCTATGGGCGATCTGGGTGGCGAGATACATGGGCATCCACCCCCGTTCGACGGCGGCGATCAGCCGATCCTCTCCGTTCTTCAGCAGCACCAGAATGCCATCGACATAGACCTTGTTCAGTCCCGTCTTGGCGGAAATTGTGGTCGGCGAATATCCCCGGTCCTCCATGACGCGAATGGCCGTCAGCAAATCCCGATTGGTATGCTTCCGCCGCGCCATGTTTTCGATCAGGCTGCGAAGGTAGCATTCGGACTCGGTGGCCTGGATGACCAGGGCGGGGATCTCGCTCTCACCCATGGCCTGAAACGCCTCAATGCGTCCTTGACCGCAGACGAGGTCATATCGTGTGCCCCCGGCGTCGGCCCCATTCTCGCGCACCGTGATCGGCCGCTTCAAGCCGACGGTCGAGATGTTGTCGACCATGCCGGCGAAAATCTTGCTGTTGCGGCTGCGCGGATTGAGAACTCGGATGCGGTCGATCGGGATCATCCGAATGGCATTATCGCCGTCCATCACGCGAACTCGCGGAGCGGAACCCTGCGGGTAAGATCGTAGAGGCGGTCCAAGCTGTCTTGGCGATAGATGTCGAGGCCCAGGCCGTTATCTTCCGCCAGCCGCAGCTTTGCTGCATTCATGTCGATGGACGGCAGCAGGTAGTAGTCCTGGATCTCACGGTTGTCTGGAGCCATGCGGGCCGCCACCGTGATGTCGGGGGCGAGACCCGTCTCCAGCCGGATTGTCCAGCGGAGCGATCCGGCCTTAGTTTCTTCGCAGCGGGCGATTACCAGGGAGATCGAGAACTCGTCATTGATGATGACCAGGCCGCTTCCTAATTCCCGACGAACCGAGCCGCCCAGGTCGCGGATGTGCCGGAGCATGTCCTCGACCACGGTGGGGAACATGCGACGGAGATTCCGGTTGATCTCGATATAGCCATAGTCGCGGCCAGGATCGTAGCCAATCAGGGCATAGGCTCGCGGCAGGCTGCCGAAGCGATGCAGATAAGCGCCGCTGGAGGGGCCATTCTCGACCTCGTCGATGACGATCCCCGACAGCCGCCCATGCCGGTCGTAGAGGGTCTTGAGATGCTCCAGCATCTCCTGATCGGAAAAGCGCCGCGCCTGTTCGACAATAATCGCCTGCGCCGCCCGGTAGTCCCGGATATCGACGATGGGAGTGAAGACGCCTTCGGCCCGGATCCACTCTTCTGGCGGATTTCTAACCCGCTGGGCCTTCAGTTTGAAGGATCGGCGGTTGAAGACATTGTTGCCGATATACTTCTCGTTGGTCAGCACCTGATGCACCGTCGAAGCACGCCAAGGCCGCCCTAAGTCGGTCAAGGTGCCCTCGGCGTTGAGCAGAGCTGCGATC
>NZ_CAINTR010000209.1 GCF_903853455.1 uncultured Magnetospirillum sp. | reverse complement strand
CAAGTGGACCAAGGGCGACCAGATGCGGGTTGGCGCATACCTCAAGACCCGAGGATGGGAGCGATATCGCCATCGCGTCGGCGGGTCACTTGAATGGCGGCATCGAAAAGCAGACTGACCGTCGTTCGATCCGTGCCGATCAGGTTAAGACACCCCCTACATATAGTGACCCCATTGCGGACCTTGGTGCGTTACACGCGGCTTTGACCGGTTTGCGCCCAGGGTAGTCATTCGCTCGGCTCTGTCGCTCGGCTCTTGACGATCCACGGCGGCACCGATATCCCGCACACCCAGCGGCGGCTGACCGTCCGCGACATGGATACCTGCCGCTGATCAATCCCCGAACGCCACCTGAAGGCACTTCTTCTTCAGGGTGGCATCGCCATTCCGCAGCATTGTCTCGAAATATGAGCTTTGCCGCAGCGCCTTGATCAGGCCATCGGTATCGGACAACAGCCCGACGCGGTTGATCTGCAGCGGCGACCCGACATAGCGGTCGTGCAGGATCGCCACGAATTCCTGCAGGTGCAGCCAGAATGCGCTCCAATCGCTTGTGGCTGCCGCTCCCAGGCTGGCATCTGCCAGCACCGCGTCGCGGTCCAAGTGCGAGATCAATTTGTCCCGCGCTGGCTTCAGCTTCGAGCGGAACCCATCCATGGACGCTTGTAGATGCTTCAGGCGGACGAGCTTTTCTGGTGTCGCCGAAAAATCGGCGTTGTTGACGAAAAATTCGATGGTGTGATTCCGCTTGCCGAACTGCTTCTCGGGATCGGTGATCTTGCAGATCTGCAAGACGACGTACTCGATCAGGATGTGGTTCAAATCGCCAAAGAACACCCGGGCGGAATCGAACAACTGCTCCTTCTCGGTGTCGGGGGTAGACTCATACAGGATGTGCAGGTGCTCGAAGATGCCCCGCACATAAACGCAGAAATTGGCGAACTTCGTCACGTCCGTCTGCATGTCGATCTCGGAGACCGCTGTCGTTGATGCCGCCGTCATGGCTGTTCCTGATCGGCCGAATCCACCACGGTGTGACCATGGATGGCGCCTTCCAAGCGGGCCAGCGTCGCCGTCAGATTGGCTCCGGTGAATGCCTGCAGGGTGGCGGCAACGCAGCCAAGGTCGGTGGTGGTGGCGGTCATGGGCTGAGCGGTCCAAAGGTTGTCGGACGACGATGACAGCCCGACCTGGGGTGCCAGTCAATCCGATGGTATATTGTCAGCGCACGGAGACGGCACGCAAAATGAACCAACCGCTCAAACACCACTATTTGCCGGTCTTCTATCTGGAGAAATGGGCCAGGGCAGACGGACGCGTGTGCCGTTACTATCGACCGCCCGGACGGCCAGACGGCAAAACGGTCACGTCGTGGAAATCCCCCGAGTACACCGGCTACGAAGAACAGCTCTACACGCTGCACGGCGCGCCCGATCCACAGATGGTGGAGACAGATTTCTTTTCTCCGGCCGACAACGACGCCGCGCCGATCCTGGATCATCTGATCGCCCATGGCCCCGCCGGTCTCGGCAATGACGCGCGTGGGCACTGGACGCGATTTATCATGTCCTTGCAGTTGCGTAGCCCGCAGTCGCTGGCGGAAGTGCAGACCGTCGTCGATGGTATCGTCCGGGAGAACATCCTGCGGGGCGATGCCGAGTATCAACTGACGAGGCAGCCTGATGACCCGGAGACAATCTACGATCTGGCCATCCAGCAGGCCCCGGAGCAGTTGGCCAACGCCCATAAGGCATTTCTACCCGGCCTGATCGACCACGAGATCGTGGGACAGCTGATCATCAACATGCGCTGGGCTGTCATGGACCTGTCCGCAGGCAAACACACCCTGCTAACGGCGGATCGGCCATACACCACATCACACGGCTTCGGCGACCCCGCCTGCCTGCTGGCCGTACCGCTGTCGCCAACCCACCTATTCGTCGCCGGCAACGACATCAACCAACTCCGCAGGTTGGCTGCGCAGAAGGCTGGCGATACGGTGCGCAATGCCAACAATCTCGTGGCCCGGCTGGCGGTTCAGAGCGTCTACGGCAGCACCGACAGCCATCTGGCTTTCATCGAGAAGCGGCTGCGGCACGCCGGCCAGCCGGCAGTCCCCGGCGTCATCACCTACTGATCTCGTGGATAACCGATGGCGTCAGACGACGCGATGATCCGGTGGGCAATGAGCATTTCCGTTATCAGCTCGCAGCGCCAAAAGGAAACCTTCCAGTTTCGGCCCAATTCAGTCACCTCCTTTGCGGGCCACGAGGGCATTGTCCCCGTGGCCCTTCTCATATCCATGCCGTTCCCACCCGACGAAATCTGCTCCCCGCCGATGAAGGAGGTGGGAACATCGTGCGCCAAATTGACGGCCATCTGTTCCCACCTGTTCCCACCTCGAAGTTCAGGTGGGAACGCTGGAGGCCGCAGAAAATCAGGCTGTTCCTACTGTTCCCACTGTTCCCACCTTTTGTGGGACTTATTTCAGGAGCAGAAAAAAGAGCCATAGTGGTTGT
>NZ_CAINTR010000208.1 GCF_903853455.1 uncultured Magnetospirillum sp. | reverse complement strand
GCACCTGATCGTTGATCGGATCGGCTTTGAATTTCGGGCATCCATCGGCGTGATCGCACCAGTCGCACAGGGGATGGAATCCCGCGCAGAACGGGACATCATCCAGACGGACCTGACCGGCTTTCACATCCCGAACCGTATTCCACAGGATTTCGGCGGTCCGGCGGCATAGCTTCAGCATGGTGGCGTCTGGCGTATAGGGTCCAAACGGCCGAGCTTCTGACATGGAGAGGCACAACACCCAGCCTTCCATATCCACGGCATCAACCTTGTCCGGCAGGGCGATACCGAACAGGTGATGGCAGATCTGGGGAAAGGTCTGCTGATCCAGGATCAGGTGTCCATGCTCATCCTTCAGGCTGAACACCGGCTGGTTCCAATGGGTGGCGAGCAAGCCGATCTGGCCATAAAGCTGGGCTTCGTATCCGGGATAGAGGGTTTTCGGCAGGTGTTCGGTGCTCTTCAACTCCAACACCCGGATCGCCGGCCGGTTGCCACCGCCGGCCAGGACAAAATCCAGATGCGCCCGGATGGGAACGCCATTCTCGACGGTGCTGATTTCCAACTGCGAGATCAGATTGACGCCGTTGGCGCGCAGAGCGGATTCCACCCCACCTTCCAGCCAATGGCCGCGCTGGAGGATCAGTTGGCGGCCGAGAGCATCGGCGATCTGCCGTTCGGCACCTTGGCGCAGCCATCGGGTGATATCGTCACCATCGGGAGAGATCCCCCGGCCCAATTTGGAGGCGACGGCGGCGCGCATACAGGTGATCGCCCGTCCCACATCGGACAGGCCGATATAGGTGGAGCGGTCACCCAGGTTCTGGATCGTTCGGGTTTGGCCATGGCGCAGCAGCCCGCGCGTCACTTGCGCGAGCAGGCCCAAGGCTCGGGGATGAGATGGCATGATTGGACTCCTTGGCGGAAACGACAGAGCCCTGGTCGCAAGACCAGGGCTCTGGGTCGGTTCGGATTGTGGGGTTGGATTCAGGCGGCCTGGGCGTAGCGCCACCACAGCTTGCGATTACCATCCCAGCGGAAGCCGGCTTCCTGAAGGAAGGCCCGCTTGTCGCGGACGTTGCCCGAGGCGGTGACGCAGAGCTTACCGTTGCCGGCGGTCACCGTTTGATAGGTGATACCGTCGATCTTGGGCAATCCTGCCAGGACATCGACAGGCTGGTCCGGCGGATTGGGTGGTGACGGATTGGGTGGTGGTGCATTTCGTCGTTCCGCCGCCTTGGACGGCTTGCTCCGCTGCGGCGATGCCGCCTCGGCGTCGTCATCGGTTTCGGTCACCATCCCCACCAGGGTTGCCAAGCCGTACCGACGGGCATAGGTCAGCGCAGAGCCGTAGCCTTGTGGGTCGTTCTTGGGCAGTGGCATCACCATAAATGAAGATTGCCATTGGCCGGACTCGCCGTGGACCAACTTGGTGACCAGCCCCAGGTGGCCGGCGTCAGCCGCCACCGGATATTGCGCCACCCAGATCGCCTGCGCGATCAGGGCATCCCGGCAGGCCTCGATCACCGAATTCAGCGAGGCATAGCGGTTCTTCACGAAGGGGTTTTCCGCATCCTTGCAAGCCGGCGTCAGGGCCTGCTGCACCTTGACCATCGCCTTCGCCAACTCGGCGATATCCGGCGAGGACAGAATCTCCGAGGTCATCATCATCGTCTCCTCAAACAAAAACGCCCCACCTCGGTTCAGAGGTAGGGCGGGGATTGGGCATGGCCGGCGCGATAAGGAAGTCTCGACCAGCTACATCATGGAGATAATATATATCTGAGAATCGAATGAACGGCGGCTTCGATCAGGTGGCCCTGGCTACGCCCCATGGATTTGCAGTCGCAACTTTTCTTCGGCAAAAAATCTTGCCACCTCCGTCTTATGGATTAACGGAGCACCCATGCTATCGTTTCGTGCGGTGGGCCGATCCAGGTGGGAGAGATGGGGATGTTCGTCACGCGGAAGACGGTGGGGCTGGCGGTCGGCATTCTTGCCCTTGGTGGAGTTGCCTTTGCTGCTCCCGAGTCCAAACCCATCCCCTCCATGGAACTGGCGCGTAGCCTGATCGACGCCGAGCAATTCGAGCAGGCTGTTGCCATCCTCAAGCAACTCGATACCACGGACGCCACCACCTCGGCCCAGATCGATCTGCTGTTCGGGCGCATCTATCTCGCCATCGGCAAACCTGCCAAGGCGTTGGGGTTCTTCGAGGAGGCCTCGTTCGCGTCCCTGGATGGGGAAGCCGAAGCTTATCTGGGATTGTCCGAAGCCGATCTCGCTTTGGGCGATCTTGCCAAGGCCCGCCGCAACGCCGCCCTGGCGCTGAAAAGTGATCCCGATCTGATTGCCGCCCATCTGGTGCTGGCGCGGGCCGATCTGCGGATTGGAAAAGCCGCCGATGCCGCAACCCGGCTGCGCCAACTCCAACGGGACCGTGAAAACTCCGAGGATGTCGCCATCGTCCTCGCCCGTTTCCTGGCCCAGCAGGACGGCCCCGCCGCTGGTATCTCGGAACTGGAGCGGTTCGTGCGCCAAGTCCCAACGTCGGCCGGGGCTTACGATACCCTTGGGCAGATGATGTGGGCAACCGGGCGCAAGGCGGAAGCCGTTCAGGCACGGGACACTGCCCGGCAACTCTATCTGGATCGCGGCCAGACCGGTCGTTCCGAGGCCATGGCGGCGTGGATCAAGGCGGTCGATCCTCAGGGCAAGCTCAAGGCCCAAAAGGCGTTGGCCGAGGAACCGAGCAAGCCGGTCCAACCGGAACTTCAAAAGCCAATTGTCAGGGACGCGCCAAAAGAGGCTCCCCCGCCGCAGGCCCAGCCCCGCCCTCCGGTTGAAGCCGCCCCGGCACCACCACCGCCGCCCCGCAAGGTCACCCAGGCGGTGGCCCTGGCCCAACCCGAGCCATTCCCCATCGCCCCTGGTAGCCCGATCATGACCGGTAGCGGAGTTGTGCTGGAGGGTGGGCGGATGATCCTCACCAACCGCCATGTGATCGAGGGCATGACCACGCTCTATGTGCGCAACGGCACCGGCCATGTCCGCAAAGCCCGCGTTGCCAAGGTCTCAAATGAGGATGACTTGGCCCTGCTGGAGATCGACAAGCCCTTCCCCGAAGGAGCCGTCACCCCGATTTCTGATATTATCCAACCGCCCGCTGGTAGGGCCGCCATTGTCATGGGCTATCCCATGATCGGTCTGCTGGGTGATGAACAACCAGCATTGACCGAAGGAATTGTCGCCAAGGCAGCCGGGTTGGGCAACGACCCCAACACCTTCCAGATGACCACCAAGATCAACAAAGGCAACTCAGGTGGTCCCGTGTTCGACAAGCGCGGCCATTTACTGGGTGTCGCCGTCGGCAAGACCGATACCGCCGCCATCTATCAGAAGACCGGAACGCTGCTGGAAGACATGAATATCG
Source organism: uncultured Magnetospirillum sp. (assembly GCF_903853455.1). Taxonomy (GTDB): domain Bacteria; phylum Pseudomonadota; class Alphaproteobacteria; order Rhodospirillales; family Magnetospirillaceae; genus Phaeospirillum. The sequence goes on along the minus strand of NZ_CAINTR010000208.1, from coordinate 9,533 downwards.
GCATCAAGGGTGGACGCATCCTCGCCTTCCTGGGCAAGGCCGTCGCCGCCGAATCCGCCGCCCCGGAAATGAGTCTGGAAGACCTCTATCAGCAGATGCTTCCCCGCGCCGTTTTGATCGTCGGGCAGAAGTGAGATGAAACAGACTGTCCTCATCATCGGCCTGATCGCCATTCTGCCCCAATCGGCCTCCGCCGAATGGGTGCGGGCCACCGGCAGCTACATCTTCCCGCCGGTGATGACCGAGGCCGAAGCCTGCCAGCAGGCGGAAAGCCGCGCCAGGGCCGATGCCGTGCGTCAGGTGACCGGGGAAACCCTGTCGTCCGAGGACACCATGCGCTGCACCGAGCAGGGCGACGAGGCCGATTGCGCCCGCAACTCGACGGTCTGGACCATGGTGGGCGGCGACATCCGCTCCACCCGTGACCTCCGGTCGGTAACGACGGTCGAGGTCGAGACCTACCGCAAATGCACGGTGTCGTTCGAGGCCGACGTGTTCGTGGCCGAGGGCAAGGCCGATCCCAATTTCGATGTCGGCGTCGTCTTGAACAACGCGGTCTATCGCGATGGCGAAAAGCTGATGGTGACCCTGAAGCCGTCCCAATCCATGGCGGTGCAGATTTTTCAATGGCTGCCCTATGAGAAGGGCGATGCCCAGGTGGGGCGCATCTTCCCCAATGCCTTCGATGCCGCCGAACCCATCGCCAAATCGGTCACCATTCCCACCGAGGCCGGGGGGAAGCGCTATGACCTGAAGGTGAGCTTTCCCGCCGGTCAGCCATCGAACCGCAAGATGGTGGACGAATACCTGATGGTGGTCGCTACCAAGAAGCCCATGGCGCTGCGCGACAGCTATTCCCTGGACGACTTCAACCGCGTCGTGGCGGAAATCCCCATGGGGGATCGCCGCATCGTGCGTCGCGCCTACAACATCGTGCGAGGTGGCGAATGAACGCCGCCCGCATCCTGCCGGTCACTCTCGCCCTGATCGCCATCACCGGCTGCGCCAGCCCCTCCTACATCAACAAGGGTGAGGGCGAAACCGGCTGGCTGGGCATGAACGAGGTGGTGTTCCAGGTCAATGACGCCTACAAGGCCAATCCGCCCGATTGCGTCGCCATCCTGCCGCTAACCATCAAAACGCCGTCCCAGCCCATGGCAACCCCCGAGGATGCGGCCAAGGTTCGGCTATCGCTCTATGCCCACCTCGCCACCCAATCCAAACGCGAGGTTCGGTTGGAGCGCATCGACCATGTGCTGAATCAGGTCAAGGGCGACCGCAAGGCGCTGGCCGAGCGGATCAAGTGCGGCACCATCCTGGAAGGCGAGATCACCGAATACGGCACCACCTTCCTCGCCCTGTATTCCCGTGTCGCAGTCGGCATCGATTTGAAGATGGTTCGCGCCGCCGATGGCATGGTGTTGTGGGAAGGCCATCACACCGCTGCCAGCCATGGCGGCACCATCCCACTCGATCCGGTCGGTGTCGCTATGGGGGTGCTTGATGCCGCCAGCAACATCCGCGACGAACAGATTTTGCGGGTGACCGATGATCTTGCCCGCCGTCTGGTCTCCACCATTCCCGACAACCGGGTGGTGGCGCTGGATGACCCGGTGAACGAGCCGCCGAAGCAGATCCAGCAGGCCGCTCCCGCCGACGATCTGGCGGTGGCGGAAAAGCTGTTGGCCGAGGGTGACCATGCCGGGGCCTTGGTCGCCGCCGATCACGCTATCGCCGCCGATCCCAACCGGTCCGGGGCTTGGTTTATCAAAGGCCGCATCCTGATGCTGGATCGCGATTACACCCAGGCAGAACCCGCCATCATAAAGGCGGTAGCGTTGGATCGTGGCAATGCCCGATACCTGAACGCTCTTGGGGCGGTCAATGCAGCCAAAGGGGCGAACGACCGAGCATTGGCCGCGTATGACATGGCGATCTCGGCCGATTCGGCCAACGGCTTCGCTTGGTACAACAGCGCCGTCATCCATCACAACGCGGGCCATCCTACCGAGGCGGCGGATGCGTTCTATGGCGCGGGGCTGGCCTACCTCAAGACCGGCGATACCGCCAAGGCGGAACGCGCCCTGACCGATCTTAAGGATATCGCCAAATCCGGCATCCCGGTCCAGACCAAGATCAGGACCATCGAGGGTGCTCTCACCGACCTGACCAGGAGGAAGACATGAACCGCTCCACCCTCTGCGCCGTCCTGGGCGCATTGACCGTTGCCGCTTGCGCATCGCCCCAGCCGGGAACACCGGCCTGGACCGCGCAGCAAGAACAGAAGAAGCAGGAAGTCCGCGCCGAAACGGTGAAGGCGTCGGTGGACGATCTGCCATCCTGGTATGCCAGCCCGCCCAATGACGAATTCTCGATCTACGCGGCGGGCTCCGCCACCTCCGCCGATCTCCAGTTCGCCGAGGACAAGGCGGTGCTGGGGGCCAAACGCTCCCTGGCCGACCGGATCAACAGCAAGCTGTCGTCCAAGATGAAGGAGTTCCTGTCCGAATCCGGGGCGGGCGAAAACACCCAGGTGATGGCCGAGAGCGAGCGGGTGACCAACAACCTGATCACCGAGGTCAACCTGGCGGGCTACGCCGTCACCGAGAAGAAGTTCGTCCCCGCCGGGCAGCAGTATCGCGCCTATGTGCTGCTGCAATACCCGCTGGGCAGCGCCAACCGCATCCTGGTCGATCAGGTCAACAAGAACAGTCTGTTGCAGGGAAAGGTGCGGGCGTCCAAGGCTTTTCAGGAGTTGGAGAAGGATATCCGGGATGCGAGAAGCGCCAAGAAGGAATAAGCAGATGAGCCCTCTCTGGAAGCCGATTGAAAAATACATCCGGACGCTCAACGGCAGTGGCTCAGTGCTTGTCGCGCACCATTACACTAACATAAGTGGCGCTCTCGGAATTCTGAAAAGTGGAAGAATCTGGTTCACTGAACGGGCACATCTGAACGATCCTTCCGAGATTTCGCATGGCGTTGAAACCGCGAAGGCGATCCTGAAAGAGCAAGGAAGAGAAGAAGACGCGAGCCGTCTCGACGTCTGCACTCAAAAAATATTTCGAGATTTTCTCTTTTTTAGCGCAAGTTTCAGCCGAAAGAGTGACGACCTGTACCAATGGAATAATTACGCGGATGACGGACACGGCGTTATCCTGTCATTTAAATTTTCTGCCTTTAGTAGCCCGGAAATATATATCGATAAATTCATTCCAAATAATCCGACCGCCATCGTGTGCCCTATGTCGTATAATTCAGCAGATCTTCGGTTAGTGATAACGGATATTATTAATGAATGGAATGGGGCAAACATAGAAGATCTGTGCGACCATGTGCTTATAATTTCTGGCATGTTCAAAAACGATTGCTGGAAGCACGAAGAAGAGTATCGATTTTTCGTACATGGTCGCCGTCAGAGTATTCTGAAAAGTAACTATTTGAAATTCCGCAAACAGAACGGCAAAACCATTTCCTATCTCGACATCCCAATTCAAAATTGGGACTCGGTAGATGATTTTCCAATCAACCGGATATGCCTCGGTCCAGCCGCATCGTCTGACATCGACGTTCAACTCGGCAATTTTCTTTCCTCGAAGAACATTCCGAACCCAGCAACGGCTCTTTCAAGGTCCGCTCTTCCTTACCGATCACTTCGCAGCATTTGAATTCCCCCTCAAGCGTCATGAGGTCATAAGCACGATGGACCGATTTCAATCTCATCTGTGGAATGGGATGTGCAAAGGATTGGTGCTTTCGCGAGTCACCGTGAAGATAGCGCCGCAAGGAGCTGATCGACATGCTCTTGGACTGCGGTGCCAAGTCGGCCACCATCTTCCTCGACACCTGCTATTCCGGGGTTATGGACACGATTAGACGGCGCAGATCGTTCGCGGAAGTCATCGGTGATAGTGGCGATATGTTTGATCGCCGAGAAGCCATATTTTACTTTTTGATCTGGAATGCTGCGAGGCATTCCAGGCTTCTATCAGGGAGGAACCTGCCATGCGTGGGATAATTTGGCGACGGCTGCTGGTCATGGTCTTCGTTGCCATAATCGCTGCTGGGCAGACCGCCGCTGGGCAGTTAGACGATGTCAAGGCAGCCTTTCAGCGAGGCGATTACGCGACAGCACTCAGGCTTGATCGCCCGCTGGCCGACCAGGGAAATGCCTACGCCCAGAATACCCTCGGGGTCATCTACGCCAACGGTCTGGGCGTGCCCCAGGACTACGCCGAGGCGGTGAGGTGGTTCCGCAAAGCCGCAGACCAGGGCAATGCTGACGCGCAGTACAACCTTGGTGCCAGGTACGCGAAGCAAAGCTACGCCGAGGCGGTGAAGTGGTACCGCAGGGCCGCCGAACAGGGCAACGCCCTCGCGCAGTACAAACTCGGCGTCATGTACGATTATGGCGGGGGTGTGCCCCAGGACGATGCCGAGGCGGTGAAGTGGTACCGCAAGGCCGCCGACCAAGGGTACGCCCAGGCGCAGTCTAACCTCAATAAATTGGTCGCCAACGGCCACGGCTCACCCCAGGACAAGGCCGCGCCCGCCCCCCCGATACAGCCACCGCAGACCGCGACTGCATCGCCGCCGACTGTTCCAAAATTCCTTCCCGGTGTGCCGCCAGCGATTTCGGTCGGGTCGATCCCCGTTACCACCTCGCCGGTAATCGACGTTGTCGGGAGGGTGTCCAGCCCGGGCCGAATCATCGCCCTCCGAGTCGAGGGCACGGACGTACCGCTCAAACCGGACGGGTCGTTCGCCGTCCGCAGGGGCATTCCGTTGGGTGACAGCGAAATCAAGTTGGCGGCAACCGACGAATGGGGGCAGACGGGCGAGGCCGCCATCCACATGGTCCGCACTATAGCGGCCGCCGCCGCCGACACATTCCCCCCGCTCGATCCTAACCACCCGAAGGCGAAGCCCCGCCCGAGGGCAATCGCCCTGATCGTCGGCGTCGAGAATTACCAGAACGCCCCGCCAGCCGAGTTCGCCGAGAACGATGCCCGCACCTTTTACGACTACGCCATCAATTCGCTGGGAGTGCCGGCATCGCGCATCAAGCTGCTAACCGGGCCAGATGCCCGCCGCCTCGATGTCCAGAAGGCGATACGGACTTGGCTGAGGCCCCTTGTGGTCAGGGGGCAGACGGATGTGTTCGTGTTCTTCTCCGGCCACGGGCTGGCCTCAGAGGGCGGCGACGACCTGTTCCTGCTGCCCTACGATGGGGACCGCGATCTGTTGGCCGAAAGCGCCATTCGTCGTAAGGAACTGATTGTTGCTGTAGCGGAATCCGGTGCGGCGTCTACAACCCTGTTCCTCGACACCTGCTATTCCGGTGGGACGCGGGGCCGCGACTCGCTGATCGCCTCGGCCCGCCCGATCATGATCGTTGCCAAGGAGGAGGCGGTGCCGCCCAATGTCACCATCCTGGCCGCAGCCGGAAACGACCAGCTATCCAGTTCCCTGACCGCCGCCAAGCATGGGCTGTTCAGCTACTTCCTGATGAAGGGGTTGGAGGGCGATGCCGCCGGGGCAGATCACACCATTACCGCCGCCAAGCTCGAAGCCTATCTCGCCGATCACATCCCGTCTGAAGCCGCCAAGCTGGGACGTGCGCAGACTCCGCAGTTGATCGGTGACGGAAGCCGGGTGGTGTCGTCATGGTGATGAAAATGGAGCTACCTGCGATGGGATGGAAGAACAGCCGGATATGGCTACCCCTGTTGATGCTGGCGACTACCTTCATAATATCCCCGGCGGCGTTTGCCATCGTAGACGATCCGAACGCACACCTTATGTATGCAGCCGAATTGGGGGACGTGGAGGGTGCCAAAGTGGCTCTGGCGGATGGGGCCGACGCAAATTATATATCTCATCCCTTCGGCATGAGCGTGCTCCATAGCGCGGCATTCGAAGGGTACGCGGACATAATCGTCTTGCTATTGAAGCATGGCGCCAATATCAACATCACTGACGAATATGGCGCAACTCCGTTGGAGATGGCGGCGTCCAGTAATAAAAAATCAGTGGTTGAAGTGTTGCTTGCCAAGGGGGCGGACCCTAACAAAGCTGAGAATCAAAACTCTATAAAGGCTGGGTATACTCCTTTGCATGCTGCTGCTAGTGATGGGCTTCTGGACATTGCCTCCCTGCTTCTGGATCATGGCGCAAAGGTAAATCCTTTGACATCGGAAGGTGCGACCCCTCTCGATCTCGCCGAAGGTGCCACCACGGCAGAATTGCTGCTAACACATGGCGCCCAAATCGGTGGTTACTCCGAGGATGGGGAGACACGTCTCCAGGCTGTTGATCAAGCACTATTCACGGCCATCTTGGCTGGAAACGTAAGGGGCGTTCGGGCAGCCATTGGGCGTGGAGCACATGTCGATATTCGCAACAGCCTGCACCTAACGCCTCTAATTCAGGCGGTCAACATGGGACGAGTGGAAGTCGTATCGGCCCTGGTGGAAAATGGCGCAGATGTCAACAGAATGGGCACCCGTTTTATTTCCCCAGAGTCTCCCTTGCATTGGGCCGCCGCGCGCGGGCAGCGGGACATTGTTGAAATCCTCCTGAGAAACGGAGCCAATCCAAATGCCAAGGGCGACATGCAGCAAACGCCGGTCGATTATGCCAAGGATGCGGACACTGCCAGCTTGTTGTTCAAGTTTGGGGCAAGCGCCGCCGATTCGACACAACTGTTCTGCGGACTTTTGAGCGTAAGCGATGGCCCTTTGGCCGAGTTGTTTCTTAGCCACGGCTTTGATGCCAATTCGCAGGTCGGGGGGTGCAAGGATACCACTCCCCTCTTTTCGGCCATCTTTCACAGGCATCCCGCCGTCGCACAGGCGCTCCTTGATCATGGAGCCGACCCGAATCTGAGCGGCAAGAATCCCAAGGGCACGCCCCTGTCGATTGCCACAGACGCCGAGATCGTTACCCAATTGCTGGCCCATGGCGCCAAGATCGACGCCCTTGATGAGGACGGCAATACGGCCCTGATCAATGCCTCGCGCTATTACAGCACCGATGTCGTCATAGTTCTGCTGAGCAACAAGGCCAATACCGGCATCAAGGGAAAGGACGGCGTGACTGCCCTGTATTCGGCCAAGAACATTGAGACGATGGACCTTCTGCTTGCCCATGGGGCGAATGTCGATGACCTAATCCCACTCTGGTTTGACAAGATCAAAGACCCGACTGAAAAGCAAAAGAGCTTGTTTCGGACGATTGTAGCGGGCAGCGACGACGCTGTTTCACGGATCAGTTCCGATGATGTGATCGCCAGAGACCCACTAACCCAGGGGCAAATGGCAATTAACCTTGCCGTGGCCTTCGGAAGGGACAAAGTCCTTGATTGGCTTTTGGAACACGGTGCCGATGCAAACGTCTTAGATTCGGATGGAGTAACTCCCATGCATCGGGTTGTTCTCAGTCGATACTTAGACAGCCAGCGGCAAGTTAAGATGATACGGTCCCTCCTTTCCCATGGCGCCCGCATCGACCCCGTTGCCAAAGGTGGATGGACTCCCCTGCACATGGCAGCCGTGGTATTCAAAACTCCCGTAGTTGAATTTCTGCTGAGCCATGGAGCCGACCCGCTGTTGCGAACAGCCGAGGGGTACACGGCACTACAATTGGCGCGGCAATCCTCGTACGGCACCGCCTTATTGAACATAATGAGCCAGGGTGACGTGACCCAGAAAGCTGCGACAGTTGACGCGCTCAACAAAGTCCTGATATCCGCTCCGAAGGAAGGTGCGGCCAAGCCGCCATCTCGATCCGCGCCGCCGATCAAGCCTGCTCCTGTCAAAGCTGCGGTATCCCAGATACCACCCACGATCTCCATTCCCCGGACCTTACGGACATCAACCGCCATAGTCGATCTCGCGGGAAAGGTAGGCGGGTCAGGAAAGATCGCGACGTTCAAGGTGGATGACAGTGACGCCCCCATCAACCCAGACGGGACATTCGCCTTCCGCCGTTCTGTTCCCATCGGCGACAGTGACGTGAAGCTGGTAGCGACCAACGAATGGGGGCTGAGCGCGGATGCCGTCGTCAAGGTGGCCCGCACCGTCCCGATTTCGACCGGACCGAGCTTTGCCCCTCTGGAACCGGCCCGCGTGAAAGGCAAGCCTCGTCCTAAGGCGATTGCCCTAATCATCGGTATCGAGCGGTACGAAGGTGCTCCCCCTGCCGAGTTCGCCGAAAGCGATGCCCGCAGTTTCTATGATTACGCCACTAATGCCATGGGCGTGCCTCGCGACCGGATCAAGTTGCTGACCGGAAGCGATGCGCGTCGATTGGATATCCGCAAGGCCGTGTTGAACTGGGCAAAGCCCCTGATTGTTCGCGGTCAGACCGATGTCTTCGTGTTCTTCTCCGGCCACGGGCTTGCTTCGGAGGACGGCAACGACCTGTTCCTGCTGCCCTATGACGGGGATCGGACGCTGCTCGCCGACAGCAGCATCCGGCGGAAAGAAATCATCGATACGATCACCGACGCAGGCGCATCGTCGGCGACCTTCTTCCTCGATACCTGCTATTCCGGGGTTACCCGAAGTGGTGAAACCCTGATTCCGTCCACGCGCCCCATCATCGTCACGGCCAAGGAACCGCAATTGCCCCCCAACGTGACGATCCTGGCGGCGGCCAGGAACGATCAGCTTTCCAACTCGTTGCCTGCCGTGAAGCACGGGTTGTTCAGCTATTTCCTGATGAAGGGATTGGAGGGCGAGGCCGCCGGAGCCGACCGCACGATTACGGCGACCAAATTGGCAGCGTATCTTGCCGAACGCATCCCGCCCGAAGCCGCGAAACTGGGACGCACCCAGACGCCGCAATTGATCGGCGACGGGAGCCGGGTGATTTCGGCGTGGTAACCCATTCTATGGCCGATGGAGTTAGCCAATGGCCCTACCATTCCCCTACGATTATCGCTATGTCGCCTTCATCGACATCCTTGGGTTCAAGGCTAAGGTGGCGAAAATTGATGAAAACATTGCCGTATTCAAGTTGCTTATATCGCTGCCGACAATTCTTGCAGCCACCGTGAATGAGCACAACGAAATGTTAACGGGAATTGATATGCGGGGAATATTGTTTTCAGATAGCATTGTCATATCAACTCTGGCCTGTGGAAAGCAATTCCAAGGCATTTACGGGGTGTTGTCCGCAGTGAAGACAGTAGCCCAGAGGCTTCTTGAAGAGGGTGCCATCCTGCGTGGCGGATTAGCCAAAGGGCAAACTTACCACAAGGATGGCATACTTTTTGGTCAGGGTATGATTGACGCATACCAACTTGAGGTGAGTGTCGCGCGTCTTCCAAGGGTAGCCGTCACTCCACAAATCGAACAGGATTGGGAATGCGCGTTCTGTGACGATAAATGCAGGGTTGTTCAGTTCTCCTCATGCTGCCCTGTAGCCCATCGCGTGAAGCGGGTTCAGGGCATTGATGTAGAGTTCCCGGCTGATGTTGACGGTGCCGTTGGCCCGCATGATGTTGATGGCGAAGGATCGGAACCGGG
>NZ_CAINTR010000207.1 GCF_903853455.1 uncultured Magnetospirillum sp. | reverse complement strand
GAAATGTTGCTGCCCTGCTCGGTCGAGGTGGTGGTGATGGTCAGGGTGAAGTCGTGGGCGTCATGGCTGGCCGGAGTCAGCCGCAGCCCGGCAAGGTCGCCGGTGGTCAGCGTCCACGATCCATCGGCGTTGTGGGTGCCGTGATTGAGGCTGGCGCCGCCGGGCACGCCGGTGATGGTCACCGCCGAGATCACCTCGGTGTTGGTCACGTCGGTCAGATGCGGCGTGATGGTCAGCGCCACCGAAGTGTCCTCGGTGGTGGTGGCGTCGGACGCCGTCACAGTCGGCTTGTCGGCCACCCCCGCCACATGCACCGCGAAATTCTGCGTCGTCACCAGCGGCGTCACCGCGCCGGTTTCCGGATCGATCTGATTGGCGGTCAAGGTCGCGACAACCTGGATGCCACCCTGGCTAGCACTGTTAAAATCGTTCCAGTCCTGGGGCGGCTGGATGAACACCCCACTGCCGGCGGCCTGGGCCTTGGCGATATCGGCGGCGCTGAAGCTCCAGGTGCCGTTCCCGTTGTCGTGCCCGATGGCGCTGCCGCCGCTGGCGGAATCATAAAAATGCGACCCGGACGGAATCCCGGCCAGACTTGCCGACAGGGTCTCGCCGGCATCGGTATGGGTCAGCGACAGGTTGAGGTTGATGCGGGTGTCCTCGACTCCGGCCGCAGTCGAACTATGCACCAGCGTGGTGGTGGCGACACCATCGACGGTGACATGCAGCGTCACCGGATCGGACACCGCGCTGGCCTTACCGGCCGCGATGGGATTGGGATCGCTCGCCATTTCGGTCGAGGTGGTGGTGATGGTCAGGGTGAAGTCGTGGGCATCGTGGCTGGCCGGCGTGATCTTGAGGCCCGCCAGGTCGGCCTGGGTCAGCGTCCACGACCCGTCGGTGTTGTGGGTGCCGTGATTGAGGCTGGCCCCGGTGGGAACGCCGGTGATGGTGATGGCGGTAATGGCCTCGGACCCGTCGGTGTCGGTCAGGTGCGGCGCGATGGTCAGCGCCACCGAAGTGTCCTCGGCGGTGACGGTATCGCTGGCGGTCAGCATCGGCTTGTCCGCCACGCGCAGCACGGAGACGTCGAGAAGCGCGCTCGTCGAGGCGGTCGCGGTGCCGTCGATCGCGGTGGCGGCCACCGTCAACTCGATGGTGCCGCCGAAATTCAGCGGCGGAGTGAGGGTCAGGCCGTCAAGCTGGTCGGTGGTCAGCGTCCACGAGCCGTCGGCGTTGTGGGTGCCGTGATTGAGGGTCGCGCCGGACGGAACACCGGTGATGGTGATGTTGCTGATGGTGTCGCCCGTGTCGGTCGTCGCGATCTTGACGTTGAGGGCGATGGCGTTGTCTTCCTCGCCGCTGGCGGCGGTCACGGAGATGCCGGGAGTCCCGGCATGATCCGGCTGTACAATCGTATCTGTGGGCTTGACGGTCGTAGCCTTGGTCTCGGGCACGTCCGGCGCAACCGGCGCGGCGGCCCCGGCCGTTGCCGCCGCCGGCGCAACCGGCGCGTCCACATGCGGTGCCGCCGGGTCATGCCGCAACACGTCCTCGGCCGCCGGCGCGTTGGCCACGGCGCCGCCGGTCTGACGGCCGCCGTCGTTCTGCGGCAGAGTCAGGGCGCTGTTGCCCTCCGACCCATCGGCGCGCGGGGTGTTCTCGGGACCAACCGGCTTGGCGTTGTCGATGGAGTCGATGGCGCCGTTCGCTGCCACGCCGGGGCCCTTGCCGAGGTCGCCGGCATCCTTGGCCCCGGCCAGATCCGGAGCGGCAGGGATGAAACGCGCCGCCAGATCGGGCGTGCCCTGATGGACGGCCGCCAGTTCGGCGATGCCGCCGCCACGGTCGCTGTCCTGGGCCTGGCGCGCCTCACCGGATTGCGGCGCGGCCCCCACGGGTTGCGCGAGAACCGTCAAGTCATCGAGCAAGGTCCTGTCATCGGCACCGTTGTGGACGGCGTTATCAGCAGCCGCGACATCTTCAGCCATGACCTGGACCCCCATGCAAAACTAGGCTGGTGCGGGGCTCGAAACCCGAAGGCCAAAGAGCCAACCCCGACCGGAGCCATAAGGTATTTCCCTTATTTTACAACATTGAGGGGCAACAAAGAAAGACATTGATGATCAGGCGCCCTAGTTTTCTTCTAAATATTGGACGTCACCGTGTAAATGAAAAGTAACAGGAAATAGGTTGTGACTTTCCGCCTTTCCCCTTTGAAATCAGCGAGTTAGACCAATTCAACCAGCCGGACCGGCCGAATCGGGCCCAACTCTCGCAACAATTCGATTAATATATTGAGCGGTTCCAATAAGATATATCTACGATGCATCTGATTCGAATCGCTGCGCGACCGGGATATCCCGCAGTTCGACGGCCTCATCCGCCGGCACCAAAGTGACATCGGCGGCGGGAATCTCCCGGGGACCGCTGTCGTCGTCGCCATGAACCTTGAGTTGGATCAGTTGGCCGCTCTGTTCGAACACGGCACCATCGACCTCGCCCCAGGTCTTTCCCTTCACCTTGGCGCGCGCGCCGATCAACTGGCTACCGAGCATTTGATCCGGCCCAAGATGGAAGGGAGGCGGATTGCGGCGCAGCGGCCGGGCCTGGTCGGCGGAGATGGGCAGGATCACCAAGGGGCGCCCGACCGACGGCGCCACCTGGGCCCAGGAAATCAAGGTCTCACCCTTGGCGTAACCATAGAGATCGGTGATGGCGGTCAAAACCCCCGCGACCATGCCATCACGGCCGACGACGATTTCCACCACGGCTCCCAGCAGATCGCCGGGGCGCGCATGCACCGTCTTGCCCACCAGATCCTTGGGAACCCAGGTCTTGACCGGCGACGGAGCCGGCGGCGGCGCAGGCTCCGCTTTGGGCTCCGCTTTCAGCGGCGCCGCCATCTCGGCGACCAGATCGGGAAAGATCCAGCCGGTCACCGGCATTCCCACCGATTCCTGATAGGCCTTGATGGCGTTGGACAATTTGGCCCCGACCACGCCATCGACCTCCCCCTGGTAGAAGCCCAGTTCCTTAAGCCGGCGCTGGACCACCATCACCTTGGCGGGGTCGGTGTCGCGCTGGGTGTCGTGAACGATGGTGGAGCGTGCTGCCGTGGGTTGGGGCGACGGCGGGGCCTTGGCCGCCACCTCGACCTCGGCGATCAGACCGGGGGAAATCCAACCGGTGGCCGGCAATCCCCGCTCGGTCAGATAGGCGTTGATGGCGGTCCGCGTCTTCGGCCCCAGCCGCCCATCCACCGGCCCGACGGCATATCCCAGCGCCTTGAGCCGGCGCTGAACCTCGGCCACGTCCGGCGACTTGAGCGAACGCAACGGCGTCGCGACGCGATCGGCATCCTCGGTCCCTTGAACCAGGGCTTCGGTGCCGCTGTCAAACGCACGGGCCACACCGCAAACCAACAGCGATGCCGCCGTGATCACGCCGACGATCGGACGCATTCCACTCTCTCCCCATGTCTGTACGGCGCGGATAGTAATGAAGCCGCCGACCGCTGGGAAGGAGCGAATAGTTATTTAGATCTGCCGCAACCGGAACCGCTGAATCTTGCCGGTCTGGGTTTTGGGCAGCACCTCCAGGAATTGGATGTCGCGGGGATACTTGTACGGCGCGATGGCAGCCTTGACGAAGGCCTGGATCTCCTCGGCCAAGGCCTCGCCGGCCTCGGACGGGTTGCCGAGCACGATACAGGCCCGGACGATGTTGCCGCGGGCTTCGTCGGGCACGCCCACCACGGCGCATTCGAACACCTTGGGATGTTCCATCAGCACCCGCTCCACCTCCTGGGCGGAAATGTTGTAGCCCGATGAAACGATCATGTCGTCGGAGCGGTCCACGTACCAGAACCAACCGTCGGCATCCTCCTCCATGATGTCGCCGGTGACGTTCCAGCCATTCCTGACGAAGATGGCCTGACGATCAACATCGTCGAGATAACGGCAGCCGGTGGGGCCACGCACCGCCAGCCGGCCACGATTACCCGGCGGCAACGGATTGAACTCGTCGTCGAGGATGCAGGCGCTGTAGCCCGGAACCGGCTTGCCGGTAGCCCCTTCCTTGGCGACGTCGGGAGTCTGGGCGATGAAATGGGTCAGCATCTCGGTCATGCCGATGCCGTTGACCAGCTTGAGGCCGGTGGCGTCGTACCAGTCCTGCCACAGCTTCTGACGCAGATGCTCGCCGGCGGAGGAACACTTGCGCAGGCTGCTGATGTCGTAGCGGTGGAGCTGTTGCAGCATGGCGTGGAAGGAAGTGGGGACCGCGTAAAGGCTGGTGCAGCGATGCCGCTGGATCGCCTCGAGGATCACCTCCGGGGTCGGCCGCGGAAGCAGCACCGCCGTGGCGCGGTAACGCAACGGATAGGTCAGGAACGCCGCCAGCCCGTAGGTGAAGGCGAAGGACGGCGACCCCACCACGATCTCGTCGGGATCGATGGTGTAGCTGAGCGGCCAGCAGTCGCACACCGCCAGGATGTCGCGGTGGAAATGCATGGCCCCCTTGGGATTGCCGGTGGTGCCCGAGGTGAAGGTGATCAGCGCCACATCGTCGGCGGCGGTATCCACGTTCGGGAATCCGCCGGCCGGCTTGGCCTCGGCCTGCCGGTCCAGGCCGGCATCGCCGTCGCCCAGCGGGGTGAAATAGGCCACATGCTCCAGGTCGGGGGCCTTGGCCCGGGTCAGTTCCATCTCCTCGGCCAGATCGGTCTCGCACAGCGCGATCCTGATCTGGGCCTTCTCGACCACATAGCTGAGTTCCTTGGCGCGCAGCAGCGACATGCTCATGACGCAGATGCCGCCCGCCTTCAGCACCGCCAGCCAACAGGCCGCCACCATGGGGGTGTTGGCCGAGCGCATCAGCACCCGATTGCCCGGCACCAGCCCGAAATCCTCCACCAGCACCCGGGCGATGCGCTCGGCGCGATCCAGCAGATGGGCATAGCTCCAGGTGCCGTCGCCGTAGTGGAACACCGGCTTGGCGCCGAAACCATCGGCCACCGCGCTGTCGATCAACGCAGCGGCGGCATTGATGCGGTCGGGATAAGCCTTGAGGTGAGGCGCCGAATAATCGAATACCGGCCAGGAATCCGGCGGCGGCAGCAGACGGCGGGCGAAGTCGTCCACATGGGCACTGGGCACGCCTCCGGGCAAATGCATGATCAACCTCCCGATTTTAATTTTTGTTGGTGTCTGCGCCCTTTGGGCGTCAGCAAGGCTTGGGCGAAAAAGTCGAATCCCTGGGCGATGTACTCCTCCAGATCGCACAGCTCCTTAAGGCGCCAGTGCTTGAGCGCCCAGCTATGGGCGAAGGTAACCAGTTGATAGGCCACCAGCTCCACATTGACCTCGCGCATCAGGCCGGCCTTGACGCAGTCGCGCAGACAGGCGGCGATCATGCCGTTGGTCTCGATCTCCGACTCCTTGATCAGCCGCCGCCGGTCGTCGGGCAGCGACTTGGTCGAGCGATAGGCCAGCACGGTGGCTTCCCGCCGCTGGTCCACCACCCGGCAATAGGCGCCGACCGCCGCCCAGAACCGCTCCAGCGGGTCGGTCACCCCCTCCAGCGCCGCCGGGATCTCGTGCTTATAGGAGTCGAGTACGCTGAGCAGGACCAGCAGCAGGACGTCCTCCTTGTCGGTGACGTACTGGTAGATCAGACCGGCGCTCACCCCCGCCTTCTTGGCCACGTCCTGAATGGTGGTGCGGTAGAAGCCCTGATGGGAGAACAGCTCCACCGCCGCGGCGATGATCTGGGCGCGGCGACGGTGCACCAGCGCCTCGTCGGACACCTGGGACTTCACGTCATGCACCATGGCAGCCCGCCCCTCCATCACATCAACTCGCCGCCGGCGACCGCGATGCTCTGGCCGGTGATGGAGGCCGAGCCCGGCAGGCACAGCCATCCCACCGCCTCGGCCACTTCTTGCGGCTTGATCAGGCGCTTCTGGGGATTTTGCGCCACCAGATCGGCCAGGGCAGCCTCGCGCGACCGCCCGGTCTTGGCGACGATGTTGTCCAGCGTGGTCTCGACGATGTCGGTCTCGGTATAGCCGGGACAGACCGCGTTGACCGTCACCGGCTTGGAGGCCAGCTCCATGGCCAGGGCGCGGGTCAGGCCGATCAGCCCGTGCTTGGCGGCGCAATAGGCGGTGCAATAGGCCAGACCGGTCAGTCCGGCGGTGGAGGCCACGTTGACCACCCGCCCCCACCCCGCCGCCAGCATGCCCGGCACCGCCGCCTTGGCGCACAGGAAGGCGCCGGTCAGGTCGGTGCGCAGGATATCGTCCCACATGGCAAGGTCGGTCTTGCCGAACGGCGCCGCCTTGGCGATGCCTGCATTGTTGACCAGGATGGCGATGGGGCCGAACTGCTCGGCTGCCTTGGCGAACCCAGCCTCGATGGCGGCCGGGTCGGTGACGTCCATGGCGATGCCGAAAGCATGTCCCCCCATCTCCGCCGCCGCCGCCTTCAGCCGGGCGGCGTCGCGGCCGGTGAGGGTGACGCTGGCCCCCAGGGACAGCAGATGGCGGGCGATGGCGGCGCCGATGCCGCGCCCGCCTCCGGTCACCAAGGCGTGACGCCCCGCCAGCGGTTTAGTCATGCGGATAGCCTTCGAACACCTTGGACGCGATCACCAGCTTCTGAACCTCGCTGGTGCCTTCGTAGATACGCAGAGCCCGGATCTCGCGGTAGAGCTTTTCCACCGTGACGCCACTGACCACCCCCAGACCGCCCCATAGCTGCACCGCCTCGTCGATCACCACCTGGGCCTGATCGGTGGCGAATTGCTTGGCCATGGAGGCTTCGCGCGTCACCCTTCCGCCCTTGACGTCCTTGGTCCAGGCCGAGCGGTAGATCAGCAGGGCGCTGGCGTCGATGGCCACCGCCATCTCGGCGATCTTGGCCTGGGTCAGTTGGTAGTCGGCCAGCTTGGAGCCGAACACCTTGCGCTTGAAGATGCGGGCCAGCGCCTCGTCCAGGGCGCGGCGGGCAAAGCCCAGCGCCGCCGCTCCCACCGTGGTGCGGAATACATCCAGCACCGACATGGCGACCTTGAAGCCGTCGCCGGGCTGGCCCAGCAGGTTGGCTGCCGGCACCCGCATGGCCTCGAATTTCAGCGAGCCCAGCGGATGCGGCGCGATGACGTCGATGCGCTCCGAAACACTTAGGCCCGGCGTGTTGGCATCGACCACGAAGGCGGCGAGGTTCTTGGCGCCGGTGCCATCGCCGATGCGGGCGAAGACGGTGTAGAAATCGGCCAGACCGGCATTGGAAATCCAGGTCTTGGCCCCGTCGATGACGTAGTGGTCGCCGTCCAGCACCGCCCGCGTGCTCATATTGCCCACGTCGGAGCCGGCATCCACCTCGGAGATGGCGAAGGCGGCGATGGATTCGCCTCTGCCCACCTTGGGCAGGTAACGCTGCTTCTGCTCGTCATTGCCGAACAGGGTGATGGCGGCGCTGCCGAGCCCCTGCATGGCGAAGGCGAAATCAGCCAGACCGGCATGGCGCGCCAGGATCTCGCGGCCCAGGCAGATGGCGCGGACGTCGAAGTCCTTGGCCCGTCCGCCATAGGCCGCGGGAACGCTGGCGGCCAGAAAGCCGGCCTTGCCCAGCTCACGGACCAGATTTCTCGCGGTCTGGTCCATGGCGGGTCCATGCGCCTCGTCCTCGGGGCAAACCCTGGCAAGGTTGGCCGTGGCCCAATCTTCCAGGTCGCGGGCAAAGTCCCGGTGGGTCTGGTCGAGGAACGGCCAATCGAGGAACGAGGCGTCGCTCATGGATTAGTTCCCTTCGAACTTGGGCGACTGCTTGGCGGCGAACGCCACGTAAGCCCGCTCGAAGTCGTTGGTCTGCATGCAGATGGCCTGGGCCTGGGCCTCGGCCTCGATGCACTCGCCCAGACCCTGGTTCCACTCCTGCCACAGCATCTTCTTGGTCATGGCATGGCCGAAGGTGGGACCGTCGGCCAGGCTATGCGCCAGCTTGGTGGCATTGGCCAGGATCTCTTCCGAGCTGTGCAGCGAGTTGTAGAAGCCCCAACGTTCGGCCTCCTCGCCCCCCATGGCGCGGCCGGTATAGAGCAGCTCGGCGGCGCGGGACAGGCCGATCAGACGCGGCAGCAAGGTGCAGGCGCCCATGTCGGCACCGGCCAGACCGACGCGGACGAACAGGAACGCCACTTTGGACTTGGCGGTGCCGAGACGGATGTCCGACGCCGAGGCCAGCATGGTGCCGGCGCCGGCGCAGATGCCGTCGATGGCGGCGATGATGGGCTGCGGACACATGCGCATGGCCTTGACGGCGTCGCCGGTCATGCGGGTGAATTCCAGCAGCTCGGGCATTTCCATCTTGGTCAGCGGCCCGATGATCTCGTGCACGTCGCCGCCGGAGCAGAAATTGCCGCCCTCGCCGGTGATGACGATGGCCTTGACGTCGGTGGCGTAGACCAGATTGTTGAACAGGTCGCGCAATTCACCATACGAATCAAACGTCAACGGGTTCTTCTTCTCGGGACGGTTCAGGGTGAGCGTCGCCACCTTGCCGTCCACCGCCCAACCGAAATTCTGAGCCTTGTACTCGGCAGCCTTGAATTTACGCATTTTTTCGTCCTCGCTCGAATTGAAGTAAGAAATCAGATCAGCCCACCATGGTGATGCCGCCGTTGACGCTCAGGACCTGGCCGGTGATGTAGTCGGCCCGGTTGCTCGCCAGGAAGACGATGCCGTCGGCCACTTCCTGCGGCTTGCCGAAGCGGCGCATGGGAATGACCTTGAGGAAGGCCTCCAGGAACTTTTCCGGCTCGGACTTCAGCAAGGGCGTGTCGGTCGGGCCGGGGCAGATGGCGTTGACGTTGATGCCGTAGCGGGCGCCTTCGCGGGCCAGCGACTTGGAAAAGGCGATCAGGCCGCCCTTGGCCGCCGAATAGACGCTTTCGCCCAAGCTGCCGACGCGGCCGGCATCGGACGAAACGTTGACGATCTTGCCGCCCTTCTTCTCGATCATGGAGGGGAAGAAGGCGCGGATCAGCTCGATGGGGCCGTTGAGGTTGAGATTCATCACCTTGGCGATGAAAGCGTCATCATTGTCGACGAAGGGCTGGATATGCCCCCAGCCGGCGACATTGCACAGAATGTCGAGACGGCCCTTGGTGGCCAGCACATGGTCGCGCACTTTGGCGACCGAGGCCTTGTCGGTGACGTCGAGGCGCACGAACTCGGCCTTGCCGCCCTTGGCGCGGATCGCGGCGGCCGCCGCCTCGCCGGCTTCGGCGTTGATGTCGGCCACCAGGACGTCGCCGCCCAATTCGGCGATGGTCTGGGCGGTGCACAGGCCGATGCCGGAAGCGCTACCGGTAACCAGGGCGACCTTGTCTTTGAAGTTCATGTGTCTCGCTCCTTAGTGAAAATGAATCAACGTTGACCGGACAGGAAGGCTTCGACCCGGGCGCGCGTCTCCGGCTCGTGCAGGAGCAGGTCGCGGGTGGCGGAAAGCTCTTCCTCATAGCCGTCGCGGGCCGGATCGGCGGCGGCGGCGATGCAGGATTTGGAAGCGGCAACGGCGGCGCGCGGCAGAGCCCCGATGCGCTCGGCCAGTGCTTTGGCGAAACCGGCAAGCTCGGCGCGGGGCACCGCCCAGTGCACCACTCCCAGCGCCAGGGCGGTGGCGCCGTCCAGGATCTCGGCTCCGAGGATCATGCGCTTGGCCAGCGCCGGGCCGCACAGATTGGTCAGACGCTGAGTGCCGCCGGCACCGGGGATCAGACCGAGATTGACCTCGGGCAGCGCCAGTTTGGCCTCAACGGCGGCGACGCGGAAATCGCAGGCCAGTGCCAGTTCCAGCCCGCCCCCCATGGCGGCGCCGCCGACCTCGGCGATGGTGGCGACGCCCAGGGTCTCGATGCGCTTCAACACGTTCTGGAGGTCGCGCACGAAGTCGATCTGGGCGTCCACCTTGTTCGGATCAGCCAGATTTTCGCGCATCTCGGCCAGATCGGCGCCGGCACAGAACACCTTGGCGGCACTGCGGATATGGACGGCGCCGATGCTCTTGTCGGCCTCCACCTGATCCATGGCGCCGTGCAGCGCCTTGATCAGAGCCTTGCTCAGCGCATTGACCGGCGGGCTGTCGAGGGTGAGAACCACGACACTGCCGACCCGCGCGATGGAGAGAACCTGCTGCGACATGAAACCCTCAAACTGAATGGTCATTCATAATGACTGAATACTCATTCAGTTTAATCGGCATGTCAATACGCATTTGGATGTGGTCTGTCGCGAATCAGGGGGGGGGTATCGTGCCGGCGGATTGAGCCGTGACGACCTGGGCGGACGGACGGCATTGGTCGATGCGTCGGACGGCGGTCAGTGGAGTCTGCTGGTGCGACGGGCCGAATAATTACAGCGGCACGCCCTCGGGCGATTCGCTGCCCGAGCGGTAGCGGAAGGTCCCCTCGCCCATGGCGATCAGCGTGCCATGCTCGTCCAGCACCTCGGCGGAACAGAAGACGATGCGGCTGCCGCCGGCCTTCTTGTGGCCGATGGCGCGGATAAGGCCGTGGCGGGCCTGACCGGTGAAACTGGTGGTCAGTTGCAGGGTCACCACCCGGCGCACCCGGCCGGGATGGGGACAGAAGGTGGCGGAAAAGCCGCAAACGGTGTCGATCAGCGTCGCCAGCACCCCGCCATGGACCACGCCGGCCCGGTTGCAGTGGCGCGCCTCGGCCCGCAGTTCCAGCACCGCCCGACCCTCGGACCATTCCGCCAGATGATAGCCGAGCAGATCCTGGAAGCCGGACCGGGGCTCTCCGTCGAGAAGGTCGATGCTCATGGCCGCTCCCCATATTTGATTTGTAGAGGACGTAACCACGACATAGCCTGCGCTGGCAATCGCGAGAGGACGAGTGATGATCCAGCAGGGACTCTTTTCCATCGGCACACCCGGCCGGCTGGACGACGACGTGGCGTTCGTGCTGGGCAAGGCCGCCGAGTTGAAACTGCCGTCGCTGGGATCGTTGGGACCGGTGAACGCGCGGGCCGAATTCGCCCGCCGCCTGTCGCGGACCAATCCCCCCGCCCCCGAGGGCGTCGATGCCACCGATCTCACCATCGCCGGTCCAGGCGGAGCGCTGCCGCTGCCGCTGCGGCTCTACCGTCCGGCCGGCGGCGGACGGGTCAGGGCCGCCTTGCTTTATTTCCATGGCGGCGGCTTCGTGGTCGGCGACCTGGAGACCCATGACAGCATCTGCCGCATCATCGCCCACCGCACCGGATCGGTGGTGGTGGCGGTGGACTACCGGATGGGGCCGGAGCATCCCTACCCCGCCGCCATCGAGGATGGAATCGCCGCCCTGGTCTGGCTGGCCTCCGGTCCGGCCGAGGCCGGCGGGCCGGGGCTGGTGCTGGGCGTGTGCGGCGACAGTGCCGGCGGAACCCTGGCCGCCGTCGTGGCGCGTCACGCCCGCGACCGCCATATTGATCTGGCGGCGCAACTGCTGATCTATCCGGCGGTAGATCAAGGCGGCGAGTATCCCTCGCGGAGCCGTCTGGCCGAGGGCTACCTTCTAACCGCCGCCGACATCGCCTGGTTCACCGAACAGTATTTTGTCGGAGCCACCGGGCCGGTGCTGGAGCCGGACGCCTCGCCGCTGCGCGCGCCCAGCCTCGCCGGCCTCGCCCCCGCCCTGGTGCTGACCGCCGGCTTCGATCCCCTGGTGGATGAGGGCAAGGCCTATGGCGCCGCCCTGGTCGCGGCCGGAGTCCCGGTGCGCTCGGTCTGCCTGGAGGGCGCCATCCACGGCTGCCTCGGTCTGGCGGCCTATCTCGGCTGCGGCAAGGCGGCGTTGGATGAAATCTGCGCCGCCTGGATTTCGGTCATCGGGGAATAAACCAGCCAAAGGCGACAATGCTGCACATGCGAACATGCATATTTTTTGTGGATATCCTACCCGTTAGTCTTGGCCGCGCCTGCCCAAGCGGGTTGTTTTAGTTCTAACGCATTGAAAATGTTGAATCATAAAACGGCATTTTAATACGTATTTAATAAAGGCTCGGACTTGAAGTCCGCCGCCATGTCGCATACCATCACCGTGCTGCTTTTTTGAGCAATTTTAAACTGTTGCCCACCGGATTTCCCGCCTAATGGAGGCCAAGGTTCGATGACCGTTCGTATCACCCGCCGTCGTGCCATTACCGTGCTGGCCGCCGCCGCCGGTCTGTCCTTGCTCGCCAAGACGAACCAGGCCAATGCCCGCCTGCTCCGCTGGGAAGGCACCACCCTCGGCGCGCCTTCGACCATCCAGCTCTATCATACCGATGAAGCCAAGGCCCGCGCCGCCATCGACGCCGCCCAGGGCGAACTGGCCCGGCTGGAAGCCATCTTCAGCATCTACCGCGCCGATTCGGCCATTTCGGCGCTGAACCGCGACGGCGTGCTGGAAAACGCTCCGGCCGAGTTCGTCGAGCTGGTCGCCCATGCCAAGGATCTGGCGTCCATCAGCGACGGCGTGTTCGACCCCACCATCCAGCCGGTGTGGCAGCTCTATCTCAGCCACTTCACCGCCGCCACCGTCGATCCCGCCGGCCCGTCGCGCAAGGATCTGGACGCCGCCCTGGCGCTGGTCAACTGGCGCGACATCCAGATCGACGCCGCCGCCCGCCGGGTGTCCTTCGCCCGCCCCGGCATGGCGCTGACCCTCAACGCCCGCGCTCAAGGGTTCATCACCGACAAGGTGGCCACCGTGCTGCGCTCCCATGGCTTCACCCAGATGCTGGTGGACATGGGCGAGCCCCGCGCGCTGTCGACCAAGCCGGACGGCTCGGCCTGGCATATCGGCATCGCCAACCCGGCCGACCAGTCCAAGGCCATCACCTCCGTCGATGTGGTCGACAAGTGCGTGTCCACCTCGGGCGGCTACGGCACCCTGTTCGACGAAGCCGGCAAGTTCACCCACATCATCGATCCGCGTACCGGCCTCACCGCGCCGGCCATGCTGGGCGTCACCGTGATCGCCGACACCGCCACCATCGCCGACGGTCTCGCCACCACCCTGATCCTGGCCCCGGAAGACAAGCGCCTGCACATCCTGCGTGCCGGCGGAGCCTTGCAGGCCATCTTCGTGACCCCCGACGGCGTGACCGCGACGGTGACGGTCTAACCTCCATGCGTGAGCCCGACTCCTCCTTTCCCGATGCCGACGAGCACGACCTGATCGAGGGCTTTGCCCGCGTCGTCGCGGTCGAGGGCGGCCGGGTCTGGCTGGAGCCGGAACAGACCAGCAGCTGCGGCGCGTGCAGTTCGGTCGGGCTGTGCAGCATCGGCAAGGATGCGCTGACCGCCCGCAAGCTGGCGGCGCGCCGCTTCCCCCTGCCCGGCGACCTCGGCCTTCGGGTGGGCGAGCGAGTGGTGGTGGGGGTGCGCGACGACTCGCTGGTCAAGGGGGCGATGACCGCCTACGGCGTTCCGCTGCTCACCATCCTGGCGGGCGGCATCGCCGGCCAGGAGTTGGGACACGGCGACGCCATGGCGGCCCTGGGGGCCTTCAGCGGACTGGTGATCGGTCTGATCGTGGCCAGGGTGCTGGCCAATCATCTTTCGGCGCGGGGCGTGCTTTCGCCCCGCTTCCTACGCCGGGCCTTCGATCCGCCATCGGATGCCGAGTGCCATACGGACCATGGGTAAGGGGGAAGAGCGACGATGCAACATTATCTTCTGCTGATCATCAGCGCCGCGCTGGTCAGCAACGTGGTCCTGATGCGGTTCCTGGGACTGTGTTCGTTCATGGGGGTGACGACCCGGGTCGATACCGCTCTCGGCATGGGCGCCTCCACCACCTTCTGCATCACCATCTCGGCCATGATCGACTGGGGGGTGGACAAGTTCCTGCTGGAGCCCTACGACCTGGGCTATCTGCGCACGGTGGCCTTCATCCTGGTCATCGCCGCCGCGGTGCAGTTCACCGAGGCGGTGGTGCGCAAGGTGTCGCCCACCATGTTCCAGCTGCTGGGCATCTATCTGCCGCTGATCACCACCAACTGCGCGGTGCTGGGCGTCAACCTGCTGCTGGTCGAAGGCAAGATGAACTTCATCGAAAGCACGGTGTTCGCCCTGGCCTCGTCGCTGGGCTACAGCTTGGTGATGGTGCTGTTCGCCGGCCTGCGCGAGCGCCTCGCCCTGTGTCAGGTTCCCAGGCTGTTCGCCGGCCCGCCCATCGGCTTCATCACCGCCAGCCTGCTGGCCCTGGCGTTCATGGGCTTTTCCGGTATGAGCACCAATTAGGAGGTCCCCTGTCATGTTGTTGGATGTTGGAAGTCTAGCGGTGATGGGTGTGACGCTTGGCGCCGTTCTCGGAACCGCCGCCAAGCTGTTGGCGGTGCCCACCAATCCCCTGGAAGACGAGTTGCAGGACCTGCTGCCCGGCTCGCAATGCGGCCAATGCGGCTTCGTCGGCTGTTCGCAATACGCGGCGGCGCTGGCCAAGGGCAACACGCCGATCACCCTGTGCGCCCCCGGCGGCAAGGGCACCATCGAGGCGCTGGCCAAGAAGCTGGGCGTCTCCGCCGACACCGCCGGCCACGAGGACAAGGGGCCGCAGGTCGCCTATGTCAACGAGGATCTGTGCATCGGTTGCCTGCGCTGCATCGGCGAATGCGGGTCCGACGCCATCGTCGGCGCGCCCAAGCAGTTGCACACCGTCATTGCCGACGCCTGCCACGCCTGCGGCAAGTGCTTCAAGATTTGCCCGACCGAAGCCATCGAGATGCGGTCGATTCCCTTGACCATCGCCGGCTGGTACTGGAACAAGCCCGGCGAGCACGCCTCGCATTGAAGGAGAGACGGTCGATGAAGCTGTTTCCCATCATGGGCGGCATCCACCCGGACTACCGCAAGGAGTTGACGAGCGAGAAAGCCATCGTCGCCCTGCCGATGCCGGCCACGCTTTATATTCCGCTGCAACAGCATATGGGCGCCGCCGCCAGCGCCGCCGTCGAACCGGGGTCGCTGGTCAAGAAGGGCCAGATGCTGGGCCGTGGCGAGGGCGCGGTTTCGGCGCCGGTCCACGCCCCCACGTCGGGACGGATCGTAGCCATCACCGAGGTGACGGCGCCGCATCCGTCGGGCCTGCCGACGCTCACCATCCTGCTGGAGCCCGACGGCAAGGACGAATGGGCCGAGTTGCCGGCTCCCATCGCCGATCCCTTCACCACCCTGCCGCAGCAGATCCGTGACCGGGTCGCCGCCAGCGGCATCGTCGGCATGGGCGGCGCCACCTTCCCCTCGGCGGTGAAGCTTGGCCTCGGCAACCAGTACAAGCTTGAGATCCTGCTGCTCAACGGCGCCGAGTGCGAGCCTTACCTCACCTGCGACGACCGGGTCATGCGCGAATACCCCGACGACGTGGTCGATGGCGCCCGCATCATGGCCCATGCCCTGAGCGCCCCCAAGGTGATCATCGCCATCGAGACCAACAAGCCCCAGGCCATCGAGGCCATGACCAAGGCGGCCGCCGCCTTCGACAACGTCACGGTGGTGGGCGTTCCGGTCCAGTATCCCATGGGCGCCGAACGCCACCTGACCCAGGCGGTCACCGGCCGCGAGACCCCGGCCCGCAAGCTGACCGCCGACGTGGGCGTGGTGGTTCACAACGTCGCCACCGCCCGGGCCGTGCACAACGCGGTGCGCTTCGGCCAGCCCCTGCTGTCGCGGGTGGTCACGGTCAGCGGCGGCGCCGTCGCCGAGCCCAAGAACATCGAGGTTCCGCTGGGCACCCCGGTGTCCCAGCTGCTGGCCTTCTGCGGCGGCGCCACCAACGTCAACCGCTATGTCAGCGGCGGCCCGATGATGGGTCAGCCCCTGCCCAGCCTGGACGTCCCGGTGGTCAAGGGCACGTCGGGCATCCTGGCGCTGACCAAGGCCGAGACCAAGGAATACGCGACACAGCCCTGCATCCGCTGCGGCTCCTGCGTCACCTACTGCCCCTGCGGTCTGGTGCCGGTGGAAATGGCCGCGTTCATCCGCAACGACAAGCTGGAGGAAGCCGCCAAGATCGGCGTCCAGGATTGCGTGTCGTGCGGGTCGTGTTCGTATATCTGCCCGTCGAACATCCCGCTGGTGCAGTTCTTCAACTACGCCAAGGGACGCATCGCCGCGCTCGACCGCGAGCGCCGCAAGACCGAGCAGACCAAAGCCTTGGTCGCGGCGCACAACGCCCGACTGGAGCGCCTGGCCCAGGCCAAGCGCGAAGCCGCCGCCCGCGCCAAGGCGCAAAAGGAAAACTCCGACGCAAGCGGGGCCAACGCATGAGTATCGTCGTCGACAAAAGCGGACCGTTCACCCACGGTTCCAACAACGTCCAGCGGACCATGTTCACGGTGCTGGCGGCCCTGGCGCCGGCGACGCTGTTCAATCTGTGGCTGTTCGGCTGGCCGGCCATCTTCCTGTTCCTGGTCACCATGGCGGCCTGCGCGGCGGCCGAAGCGCTGTGCGTCCGCCTCGGCGGCGGCACCGTGGACGACGTCCTGTCCGACGGCTCGGTGCTGATCACCGGCTGGCTGCTGGCGCTCAGCCTGCCGCCCTGGGCTCCCTGGTGGGTCGCGGTGGTCGCCTCGGTGTTCGCGGTCTGCCTCGCCAAGCACGCCTTCGGCGGCCTGGGCCAGAACGTGTTCAATCCGGCCATGATCGGCCGCGTGGTGGTGCTGGTCTCCTTCCCGATCCAGATGACCACCTTCGTCCCTGCCAAGCCGCTGTTCTCGGCTGGCGCCCCCAGCTTCGCCGAAAGCCTCCACGTCACCTTCGGCAAGGCGGTCAGCCTCGACGGCCTCAGCGCCGCGTCGCAGTTGGGCTTCGTCAAGACCGAACTGTCCCGCGGCATTCCGGTCGATCAGTCCATGAGCCATCTGCCCGGCCTCGGCGATCTGGTGATGGGCTTCCATCCCGGCAGCATGGGAGAGACGGCGCTGCCGCTGATCCTGCTGGGCGGCCTGTTCCTGATGTGGCGCAAGATCATCTCGTGGCATATCCCGGTGGCCATGCTGGGCACCCTGCTCGTCCTGGGCACCGTGTTCAACGCCATTGATCCCGGCCGCTTCACCAGCGGAACCTTCCACCTTTTGTCCGGCGCTTCGTTCCTGGGAGCCTTCTTCATCGCCACCGACTACGTCACCTCGCCGGTGTCCAAATCCGGCCAACTGGCGTTCGGCGTGGGGGTGGGGCTGCTCACCTGGATCATCCGCACCTATGCCGGCTATCCCGAGGGCGTCGCCTTCGCGGTTCTGCTGATGAACGCACTGACACCCATTCTCGACCAACATTTCCGGCCGCGAGTCTTCGGCCGCACCCGCAAGGGCGCGCCGCTGCCGCTGAAGGGGGACAAATGAGCCCGATTCGGCCCACCTGGGTCCATGCCACCATCCTCGGCACCTTCTGCGCCGGCTTTGGCGTGGCGCTGGCCCTCACCGACGACGTCACCAAGAACCCCATCAAGGAGCGCGCCCTTGAGGACAAGATGGCCTCGCTGGGACAGGTCATCCCCACGTCCATCCACGACAACAACCCGGTTCTCGACGCCATCACCCTGACCGGCGCCGAAGGCAAGCCGACCACGGTCTACCGCGCCATGAAGGGCGGCGCGGTCACCGGCGTCGCCTACGAGGTCGACGCCTCGGGCGGCTATGGCGGGCCGATCAAGCTGATGCTCGGCGTCGATCCCCAGGGCAAGCTGTTGGGCGTCAGCGTCATCGCCCATAAGGAGACCCCCGGCCTGGGCGACAAGATCTCGCCGGCCAAGAGCGACTGGCTCAGCCGCTTCACCGGTCTGGCCATCGGCAATCCGCCGGTGGAGAAGTGGAAGGTCAAGAAAGACGGCGGCCAGTTCGACCAGTTCTCCGGCGCCACCATCACGCCGCGCGCGGTGGTCGGCGGCATCCGCCACGGATTGGAGTTCTTCGCCGAGAACAAGCCCGCCATGATGGAGAAGAAGTGATGGCTGCCAGCTACGGACGGATCATCAAGGACGGATTGTGGGAAAACAACGGCGTGCTGTGCATGCTGTTGGGCATGTGCCCGACCATGGCCATGACCGGCACCGCCACCAACGGGCTGGGCATGGGACTGGCGACGGCGGTGGTGATGGCGGCCTCCAACCTGATGGTGGCCACCTTCCGCAATTACGTCACCCACGAGGTGCGCATCCCGGTCTACATCCTGATCGTCGCCGCCAACGTCACCTTTGTCGATCTGGTGATGAACGCCTGGATGCACGAGCTGTACAAGGTGCTGGGCCTGTTCATTCCGCTGATCGTCTCCAACTGCCTGCCGCTGGCCCGCCTCGAGGCCTTCGCCGCCAAGGAGCCGGTGCTGCCGTCATTCGTGGATGGTCTGTTCATGGGACTGGGCTTCACCCTCGCCCTGACCGCCATCGGCGCGGTGCGCGAAGTGATCGGCCAGGGCACCTTGTTCGCCGATGCCGCCCTGCTGCTGGGGCCGAGCTTCCTGTTCCTGGAAAGCCGCGTCATGGCGGCCGACATGGGCATCCTGGTGCTGATCCTGCCGCCCGGCGGGTTCCTGGTGGCCGGCCTGATGGTGGTCGCCAAGCGGATGGTCGATCTTGCCTCGGGCAAGGAGATCAAGATGGCCGGCGCGCATAGCGTCTAAGGGGGATTGCGTCATGAAGGTCGGAGTCGTTTACGCCGTTCCCAGCCGCCAGGCCTGGCTCACCATCGACGTGCCGGAGGGAACCACCGTCAAGGACGCCATCGAGCGTTCGGGCGTTCTGCGCCAATTTCCCGAGATCGACCTCGCCACCCAGAAGGTCGGCATCTTCGGCAAGGTCGCCGCCCTGGACGCGGTGCTCGAGGAAGGGGCGCGGATCGAGATCTACCGCCCCATCACCGCCGATCCCAAGACCGTGAAGCGTCGCCCCAAAGAGGGCGAAGCCCCCGGCAGTGAAGGAGCCGCAGGATGAGCACCCAAGACCTCACGGTCACCCAGGCCGTCGCCTATGCCGTCCTGTACGCCCTCGATACCGAGGCCGGGGCCTCGTGGAAGGCTTGGGCGCATATCTGGCTGAAGGGCGACGACCGCTCGGCCCATTCGGCCCAGGTGGCCGCCGCCGGCGCCATCACCCACTCGGCCAAGCACACCGCCACCGCTGCCCGCCTGCTGGCCGAGGCCAACCAGTTGCAGACCGAGGCGGCCATGCTGGCGTCGGAGAACCGCAACGCCTCCTGGCAGCTTGACCAGTACGAGCAGCGCAGCGCCCAGTGCCTCAACGACGTGGCCGAGGCCATCCGCCTGTCCAGCCCCGACGGCACCCTGGACTCCGAAAGCCCCCGCGCCGCCGAGCTGCGCGCCAAGGTCGTCCGCGAGTTCTGAAACGGGCAGCCCCTGCCTGTGCCCTTTAATTAAGGGGCTGAGTAGCAGCGGAACAGAAAAACCCGCTAATGGGCGTTAGCGGGTTTTTTGTAACCCAATCTCCACCGATGGCACCACGTTCCCCACCGAGGGAGGGGAACGTGGTGCCATCTTTTTGGGGACAGTTCAGCCGTAGGCGCACATCGGAATGATGATGTTGGCCGTCAGGCAGCAAATGCCAACCGTGAAGAACATGACCCTGTCGAACAGGAGCGCCAAGGCTTGCTCGCCTTTCTTGACGAACAGATAGTTCGACAGCAGCGATAGGGCGATGGTCAGGAAGATTGTGGACATCCCGAATCCCGCGACGAAATCAACCAGCCCGAACGAACCGGATGGCGGCAAGATCGAGTTGGCGACGTATGAATTGGCCACCGCGCCAAAATAGGCGGCCGTCGGCAACGAGAAGCGCGGCCCGACGTCGGATGGCTTGACGAAGAAATTCGAAAGCGCCAGGGCCAGTGCGGCAAATAGCGCGAGGAAGATCTTCAGATAGATGCCGACGCTGGACCGGACGATATCGACTCCAACAATATATTGCGAGAACGTCTTCACGTTTCCTGCGGCAATGCGCGGGTCGCCGTAGGAGGAGCGATAGGTGTGTGCCTTCACGACATTGCTGATTCCGACGATTTTGTATCCGGGAATCTGGACCCGAGAGCTGATGTTCGACGCGGGATCGGCGACGAAGCGTAACTTGGCGGCGTCGCGAGATCCGTCCTCGACATAAATATTCAGCATGTGGCTTTCGATCGGAACGCGGACCGTGTCGAAATACTTCAGGAACTTTGCCGATATCCGATACTTTTGATAATTCACCCCATCTGGTCCGCTGTAGGATTCCAGCAGATCCTTCTTGGTGATTGTGCCATCGACCACCACCAGCTTCCCACCTGGGTCGATCTCCTTTGGCCCGGCCCAGCTAAACCACACATAGAAATTCGCGGACCAACTTGAATCCTTGATCGAGAATGTATCGATATCATCGATATAGGTCCCGACCTTCACCGTCGTGAAATTGCCCTCGGCCGGCAAGGGTTCGGCCGGCGTATGGCCTGGTTCGTTGCCGGTCGAACTCATCCGCGCCTGATGGTGGTGTGTGGCGTCAGTCTTGTTGCTCAGCAGTGTCGATGCCGTGCCCCAAAGGCACACCGCATAAACAAACGCGACAATCGCCGCAACAGAGAGTACAAATTTTTTCTTGTCCGACTCGAGTGTCTTCCATTCCCCAAGCATCTTCCCCCCCACTTGTCATGTAAAGTGATACCGGAAAACCTATGAATTGACCTTCTGGACCCATGGCCTATAGCAGAGGGTCTTAACCGACATCTCCCATATGGACGACTATCCGCGCACCTGGGCAGGATAGATCCGTTCACGCCCCCCTGCAAAGCGTCAGACCGGCCGCCAGATCCTAATGTGATGGCGATTCCTGAATCGGAGTCTCTGTTTCGCTGCTCCTCAGACCCCAATTACAGAACGATCACCTCCACCGGGTCGCCGGCCTTGCCCGGCGGCGCCTGCGGCGGCCGCACCACCAGACAGGCGGCACGCACCATGCCCGACAGCACGGCGCTGTCTTGTTGGACGAACGGCGTGGCGACGAACCGGCCGTCGGCATCGCGCTCCAGCGACGCCCGCTGATAGTCCTGGCGGGCGTCGTTGGCGGCCAGATCTCGGCCCAGCCGGGCGGGCGCCAGTTCGGTGACACTCGGCAAACCTTGCAGGGCGCGGATTATCGGCTGGAGAAACACCACCGCGCCGACCATGGCCGACACCGGGTTACCCGGCAGCCCCAGCACCGGAACCCCCTTGAGATGACCGAACATCATCGGCTTGCCCGGCCGCATGGCCACGGTGTAGAAGCCGAGATCGAGACCGGCCTCGCGCAGGGCATCCTGCACCAGATCGTAGTCGCCCACCGAGGCGCCGCCGGTGGTCACCAGCAGGTCGCAACCCGCCGCCGCGCCGATCATGGCGTCCAGTGACTCACGGGTGTCGCGCGCGATGCCGAGATGCACCGCCTCGGCCCCCAGCCCCGTGACGAAGGCGGCCAATCCGGGGCCGTTGGAACTGACGATCTGGGTCGGCCCCAAGGGCTCGCCCGGCATGGCGATTTCGTCGCCGGTGGACAGGATGGCGATGCGCGGCCGGCGGCGCACCGTCAGCCACGGAATGTTCATGGCCGCCGCCAAACCGATGCCGCGGCCCTCCATGACCATGCCGGCCCGCAACAGCACATCGCCGGTGGTGAAATCCAGTCCCGGGGCGCGGACGAACTTGCCGGCGGGAACGGCGGCCTGGATATGAACCCTATCGCCGTCCCGCGTAGCGTCTTCCTGCATCACCACCGCGTCAGCCCCGGCGGGTAACGCGGCGCCGGTGAAGATCCGCACCGCCTGCCCCGCTTCCACCGCGCCGGCAAAGGCCGCGCCGGCGGCCGACTGGCCGATGACGGAGAGCGCGGCGGGAACCGTGCCCAGGTCGCGCGACCGCACGGCATAGCCATCCATGGCCGAAACCGCCACCGGCGGATGGGAGACCCGCGCCGCCAGATCCTCGGCGAGGACACGCCCCACCGCCTGGGCCAATCCCACCACCTCGATGGCGACCGGTCGGATCCCGGCCAGCACCGTTTCGCGCGCTGTCTCAACGGAGATCATGGTCATATGTTAGTCCTTCAAGCGCCGGGCGCCCATCTCCGATGGGCTTGGCTTCCGCACCATGAGGCGCGCGCCCTCAATGGGCATAGTCGCTTCGCTCCAAGGCCCTCAAGCGCCGGGTGCCCGTCACGAAGCCTCGTATAATCCAGACTTGCCGCCGGACTTGCGCACCAGACGGATGTCGCCGATCCGCATGCCCTTGTCCACCGCCTTGCACATATCGTAGACGGTGAGCGCCGCCACCGTGACGGCGGTCAAGGCTTCCATCTCGACGCCGGTGCGCCCGACCAGTTTGCAGGTCGCTTCGATATGGACCGCCGAGGCCTCGGGATCAAGACTCAGCTCGACCCCCACCGACGACAGGGCCAGGGGATGACAGAGCGGAATCAGATCCGGCGTACGCTTGGCGGCCATGATGCCGGCCAGTTGGGCCACCGACAGCACGTCGCCCTTCTTCAGACCGCGTCCCTGGATCAAGGCCAGGGTCGCCGGCAGCATGTGGACCGCTCCCCGTGCCACCGCCACCCGTTCGGTCTCCGCCTTGGCGGAGACGTCGACCATCACGGCATTGCCATCGCTGTCGAAATGGGTGAGGTCGGCCATGCCTATTGCTGCACGCTGGCGCCGGCCAGCAGCACCTTAGTGGCCTGTTCCACGTCGGCGCGGCGCATCAGGGCCTCGCCGATCAAGAAGCGCTTGACCCCGATCTGGGCCATACGCTTGAGATCGCCGGGACCTTCCAGCCCGCTTTCGGAGACGACGACGCGATCCTTGGGCACCAGCGGCGCCAAACGCTCGGTGGTGGCCAGATCGGTCTTCATGATCTTGAGATCGCGATTGTTGATGCCGATCAGCGGCGATTTGAGCTTCAAGGCCCGCTCCAGCTCGGCCTCGTCATGCACCTCGATCAGCACATCCATCTGGTAGCCCAGCGCGATGTCTTCCATCTGCGCCATCTCGGCATCGGTCAGCGCCGCCACGATCAGCAGGATGCAATCGGCCCCCAAGGCGCGGGCCTCGACGATCTGGTAGGGATCGACCATGAAGTCCTTGCGCAGCACCGGCAGGTCACAGGCCGACCGGGCAGCCCCCAGATCGGCGTCGGTTCCCTGGAAGAACTTCTGGTCGGTCAGCACCGACAAACAGGCGGCGCCGCCGCGCTGATAGGCGCGGGCCAACTGGGCCGGCTCGAAGTTGGGGCGGATCACCCCGGCCGAGGGCGATGCCTTCTTGATTTCGGCGATGATGCCCCAACCCACCGTGTCGATCAGACGATCCAGCGACCGGGCGAAGCCGCGCGGCGGTGCCTGATCCTTGGCGCGGTCGAGCAATTCCTTGATGTTGCGGCGGCCCTTCTGCTCGGCCACCTGCTTGCGCTTTTCGGCGCAGATCCGATCAAGGATGGTCGGAGTACCGTTCATGTCTCAGACCCCCCGATTGGTGATGGCGACCATGCGGTCCAGGGTCCGGGCGGCTTCGCCGCTGTCGATGGTCCGCTCCGCCAGCCGGGCGGCGTCCGCCAGGGTGGCGGCTTTGCCAGCCACCACCAGAGCGGCGGCGGCGTTCAGCACCACGATGTCGCGATAGGCCCCGGTCTCGCCGGCCAGCAACGCCTTCAGCGCGGCGGCGTTGAGGGCGGCGTCGCCGCCTTTCAGCTGCTCCGGCCGCGCCCGCGCCAGCCCGACATCCTCCGGCGACACCGTGAACACCCGCACCACCCCGTCCTTGAACTCGGCCACCTTGGACGGCCCGGTGGTGGTCAATTCGTCCAGGCCGTCGGAACCGTGCACCACCCAGGCATGCTCGGCCCCCAGCCGCCCCAGGACATGGGCGATGGGCTCGACCCACTGGACGGAAAAGACGCCGACGACCTGACGGGTGGTACCGGCCGGGTTGGCCAGCGGCCCCAGCAGATTGAAGATGGTCCGGGTGCCCAGTTCGACGCGCGGGCCGCCCACATGGCGCATGGCGTTGTGATGCCGGGGCGCCATCAGGAAGCCGATATTGTTCTCGAACAGCGATTCGCGGACCAGCGCCATGTCGGCGTCCACCTTGATCCCCAAGGCGCCCAGCACATCGGCCGAACCCGACTTGGACGACAGCGCCCGGTTGCCGTGCTTGGCCACCGGCACGCCGGCGCCGGCGACCACGAAGGCGGCGGCGGTGGAAATGTTGAAGGTCCCCGAACCGTCGCCGCCGGTGCCGCAGGTGTCGATGGCGCCGGCCGGCGCATCCACGCGCAGCGCCTTGGAACGCATGATGCGCGCCGCGCCGGTGATCTCCTCCACCGTCTCGCCGCGCACCCGCAGCCCCATCAGCAGACCGCCGATCTGGGCCGGCGTGGCGTCCCCCGACATGATGACCTCGAACACCTCCTCCGCCTGGATCTCCGACATGGTTCCACCGGCGGCGATGCGGCCGAGCACCTCCTTCATGAGGGCGAGGCTGGCGGGCGTGCTGGGCTGGGCGGGCGTGGTCATCAGGCGGCGTTTCCGGTGCGACGAGTGCTGAAATCAATGAAATTGCGCAGCATCTGGTGACCGTGCTCGGTCTCGATGCTCTCGGGGTGGAACTGCACTCCCCAGATGGCCAGCTCCTTGTGGGCCAGTCCCATCACCAGACCGTCGGCGCTCCAGGCGGACACGTGGAGGCAATCGGGGAAGCTCTCGCGCTCGACCACCAACGAGTGGTAGCGGGTGGCACGGAACGGCGACGGCAGGCCGGCGAACACCCCGGAGCCGTCGTGTTCGATCTGATCAACCTTACCGTGCATGGGCTTGGGGGCGCGCACCACCCTGCCGCCGAAGGCTTGGCCGATAGCCTGATGGCCGAGGCAGACGCCGAACAGCGGCACCTTGCCGGCGGCGCGGCGGATCAGGTCGAGGCAGATGCCGGCACGGTCGGGATCGCAGGGACCGGGGGAAATGACGATGCCCTGGGGCTGCAGGGCCATGGCCTGATCCACGGTCAGGGCGTCATTGCGACGCACCTCCACCTCGGCCCCCAGCTCGCCCAGGTAGTGCCACAGGTTATAGGTAAAGCTGTCGTAGTTATCGATCAGAAGAAACATGGCCGCCGCGCGGGTGTAAGGATTCCAGGGGCGAAGAATGCAGGGGCGACCCTCCCCCCGTCAAGCGCGGCGGGAGCGAAACGCCGGTCCATCACTTCCGATTCGCCTGCCGCATTGCAAACAGGTGATCGTGATGCCATGATTCGGCCATGGCGAAGAAAAGCGTATCAGCGGTGGCCCAGGCCAAGGCGGCAGCGGCAGCCAAGAAAGGCGGCGGTGGCGGGACCGGCATCAACAAGGGCGTCGTCCTGGCGATCCTGGCTGCCCTGGTGCCGTTTTCGCTGCCGACGGTCGTGCTGGTGTTCTTCACCATGTTGCCGACCCTGGTGTCGTGGGCGACCGAGAAAGGCCCCAACAAATACGCCTTCCTCTGCGTCGGTGGCCTCAACTTCGCCGGCGTCTTCCCCTATCTGTTCAGCCTGTGGTTCGGCGTCCATACCCTGGACGAGGCGTTCCGCATGCTGACCGACCCCATCATGCTGATGACCGCCTATGGCTGCGCCGGCATCGGCTGGGCCATCTATGGCGGCATGCCCCCCATGGTGGTCAGCTATCTCGCCGCCAGCAGCAAACGCCGGGTCGGCAACCTCAAATCGGCTCAGAAAAAGCTGATCGAGGACTGGGGCGACGAAGTCACCAAGAAGAACGGCTGACGCCTTTCCGGCGCCCCCGAACACCAACGGCCGACGCCATGACGCCGACCGTTGCGTGGGTCTTCGGTCCGATCAGCGCAGCGTCTTGGCCTCGTTGATGGCGGCGGCGGTCTTGACCGATTTCTGAAGTTTCTCGAACGCTCGTACTTCGATCTGGCGGACCCGCTCGCGCGAGATGCCGTAATGCTGCGACAGGTCTTCCAGGGTGGCGGAGTCCTCGCTGAGGCGGCGCTTGGTCAGGATTGCCCGCTCGCGCTCGTTCAGCGACGCCAGGGCCGCCGACAGCAACTGGCGGCGCTGCCCCAGTT
Organism: uncultured Magnetospirillum sp.; assembly: GCF_903853455.1. Classification (GTDB taxonomy): domain Bacteria; phylum Pseudomonadota; class Alphaproteobacteria; order Rhodospirillales; family Magnetospirillaceae; genus Phaeospirillum. Next base: position 3,860 of record NZ_CAINTR010000207.1, on the reverse strand, counting down.
CCTCGCGTTCCCCCAATTCGGTTTCCTGGTCCTCGTGGTCGTCGACCAGCCAGTCCTGCCATTCCCCCTCGCCCTCGGCGCGAACCGGCGCGTTCAACGAGTGGTCGGGGCTGGACAGGCGGCGATTCATGCTGATCACCTCGTCGGCGGTGACGTCGAGGGAATGGGCGATCTTGGCCACGTTCTCGGCCGACATGTCGCCTTCCTCGATGGCCTGCATCTGGCCCTTGAGCTTGCGCAGGTTGAAAAACAGCTTCTTCTGGGCGGCGGTGGTCCCCATCTTCACCAGCGACCAGGAATGCAGGATGTATTCCTGGATGGCGGCGCGGATCCACCACATGGCGTAAGTGGCCAGACGGAACCCACGCTCCGGGTCGAAGCGGCGGACCGCCTGCATCATCCCGACATTGCCTTCCGAGATCAACTCGCCCAGCGGCAAACCGTAGCCGCGATAGCCCATGGCGATCTTGGCCACCAGACGCAGATGGCTGGTCACCAGCTTATTGGCGGACGGCAGGTCGCCGTGTTCACGGAAGCGCTTGGCCAGAAGGTACTCTTCCTCCGGCGGCAGCATGGGAAACTTGCGGATGTCCTGAAGGTAGCGCGTGAGGTTGCCTTCGGGGGCGAGCGACAGACTGGAAGCGATAGCCGTCATTGTCATCTCCTCTATCGGCGCGGAGGGTGTTCCCTCGGTTCCAGTACAGACCGCCCGCAGGCGCCAGACCGGCTTCACCGTTCTCTTGAAGAGAAGATTGTCACAGCTACATGGTCAAGTATAGCGTTTTTTAAATCACCTCTAAAATTTTTAATAACTCATTGATATCGGGTGGCGTACTGCTTTCGAACGAGAGCTGACACCCTTTCGTAGGGTGCGAAAAACCAAGTAGATAGGCATGGAGTGCTTGACGGGGAAATCCCGCCAGGGCCTGTCGCGCTTCGGGCGACAGCGTCCCGATGCGATTGGCCCGGCTCCGGCCATAGGAAGGGTCGCCCACCAGGGGATGGCCGAGACTGGTCATGTGGACGCGGATCTGGTGGGTGCGCCCGGTGGCGAGGCGGCATTCCACCAGGCTGACGGCGCCGCCGGCAAAGCTTCGCAGCACCGCGTAGCGGGTCAGCGCCGACTTGCCGCCCCCCTTGACCACCGCCATCTTCTTTCGGTCGCGGGGATTGCGGCCGATGTTGCCCTCGATCTCGCCCTTGGCCGGATTGGGCAATCCCCAGACCAGGGCGCGATAGGCCCGCTCCAGGGTATGGGCGGCGAATTGGGCCGACAGCGAGCGATGGGCGATGTCGGTCTTGGCCGCCACCATCAATCCGCTGGTGTCCTTGTCCAGGCGGTGGACGATGCCGGGACGCTTGACGCCACCGATGCCGGCGAGGGATTCGCCGCAATGGGCCAGCAAGGCGTTGACCAGGGTCTCGTCGGGATTGCCGGGAGCGGGATGAACCACCATGCCGGCCGGCTTGTCGATGACGATCAGGTCGTCGTCCTCGTAGACCACGGTCAGGGCGATGGCCTGGGGCTGTGGCTCGGCCGGCGCGTCGGGCGGCACCCCGACGGTAAAGGTCTGAGCGGATTTGACCCGATGCGAGGGGTCGGTTATGGTCGATCCTTCCGACGAGACCATGCCGCCCTCGATCAACGCCTTGATGCGGGTGCGCGACAGGTCGGGCAGTTGGACGGCCAGCCACTTGTCCAGGCGGGTGCCGGCCTCGGCGGGATCGACCGGTTTGGGATCGTAGATCTGCTGCATTACGATAGTCATTTGTCCATCATGGCCGATCCCGTCGGGTTCGGCGAACACGGATTGAAGCGCACGGCATGAAAGCACTCAAGGGATTGGTGGCCTTTCTCGGCCTGTTGCTGGTGGTCGGTCTCGGCCTGCTGGGATACGGGCTCTATTCCAAGACCCATGTGAAGGGAGCAGGAACCCCCGTCACCGCTTCGACATCGTGGACGGCCCCGCCCGCCGAATTCGGCACCGTCCAGGTCCCCCTGCCCGCCGGCACCCGTATCGAGCAGATGGTCGCCAGCGGCGACCGGGTGGTGCTGCGCCTTGCCGGCGGCGGCCCCGACCGGCTGCTGGTGATCGACCCCGGCCTGGGCCGCGTCGCCGGCGCCTTCGTCTTCACGCCCGAACCGGCCGCGCGGTGACATGATTATCCTGACGGCGGCTCAGTTGGCCAGCATCGCCGACGCCGCCGAAGCGGCCTATCCCGACGAGTGCTGCGGCCTGCTGGTCGGTCACGGCGTCCGGACCATCCGCGTCACCCGGCTGGCCCCCGCCCCCAACCTGCTGCGGGGCCAGGCCCATGACCGTTTCGAGTTGGACCCCCGCAGCCGCTTCGAAACCGAACGAGCCTTGCGCGGCACCGCCGAGCGCATCGTCGGCCACTGGCACTCCCACCCCAACGGCTCCGCCACCCCATCGGCCACCGACCTGGAACAAGCCTGGGAGCCGGATCTGATCTGGCTGATTGTCGGCGTCGCCGCCAATGCCGCCGGCCGCCCGCAGACGGTGCAGATCCTGGCGCACCAGTTGGATCGCGACAACCGCCGTCACCGCGGCGCCACCCTGCGACTGGCCGAAAAAAGTGCTTGCAAGCCCTAGGGCTTTCCGACATAAAGCCCACCTCGCGCCTCGACGTCCCCATCGTCTAGAGGCCTAGGACGACGCCCTCTCACGGCGTAAACCGGGGTTCGAATCCCCGTGGGGACGCCAATCACGCTAATGCGTTGATTTTCCAGCATAAATCGCTTCGTTGTCGCCAAGCGCGTTGTCCATGATGTACAACATCAGCCATGGCCAATGACGACATGCTGGACACCATTTTCCTCTTCCAACCACGCGGCCAGGGTACAAGTTGGTGCTTCCGCATGGTCACTCCCATGATCCTTGTCGGGCGGGCTAAGACCATCCTCAAGGAGCGCGACGCATGGTTCCTGGTCCTCCCGCCTTATAGTCCCGATCTCAATCCCATCGAATTGGCCTTTGCCAAGCTCAAGGCTCATCTCCGCCGCATCGGCGCCCGATGGGAGGCCGTCGGCAGAATCTGCGACCTCGACACACCCGACGAATGCTGGAATTACCTCAAGCATACCGGATATGTCTCAGATTAAAGGCTCGATTCTCTGAACAGCTAGCCTTGCTGACCGGGTGAGGTCTTTGGCGTAGCCTTGTACGCCAGATAGCCCGCATGGCTCGCACCGAGCAATTCGAGAAACGTCGAATTAACCTTTGGCAACGAGGCGAGGGAACCGCTCCCGGCCGCTGTGCCTAAGTCCCCCCAGAGGGCTTGAACATAAACGATGATCAGTAAAACGGTCAGCACCAGCTGTTGCAGACGGCTGACATCGACCACGCCGCGATTGGCTACTTCCTCGCCAAGATAAAGATCGGCCCAACTCGCCTGCTCCGGCCCGGCATTCCGATCAATCGTGCCGATTTGCTGTGAGGCTGGATCCGTGGGCGCGGGTGCGGCTGGATTTGCACCGGTGCCGGATTTTTGGGGATCGGACTTCTTGGCGTCCACGATGAGGTTGCTCACCACCGCCGACCCGGTCACGATGCCCAGAAGGCCAAACAGTTTGGCGTCCATCTCCGGAAAATTCCCACCGTTATGGGTGTTCAAGACGGCCAGGACAAAATAGCCGGAGAACAGGATGATGAACCAGGCGACCCACTGCAAACGCGCCAAGCTCAACCGGTTACGATCAGGCTCCTCGCTATTCGGAGTGGGTGGCTGCGTGACCATTGGTTGATCACCCCTGCGTCCATCCCTATGTTCGATCTGAAGGCCATCCCTCCGTCCCGACCTGCGAATCTGGCATGCGGCTGAGCGGAGCGGCGGTCAAG
>NZ_CAINTR010000206.1 GCF_903853455.1 uncultured Magnetospirillum sp. | reverse complement strand
TGCTGGAAGGTCATGCCGATGGCGGCGGCCAACTGAGCCTGGGACAGGCCCAGCATCCGGCGGCGCAGGAAGACCCGGGCGCCCACATGGATGTCGATGGGGTCGGGGCCGTCCCTCATGATCGTTCGGTGGCGGCGGCGGCGGGCAAGATGGGACAAGGGGGCGGACTCCTTGGGCGCACAGCCGCGCGGCCACGACGACGGGCCGGCGAACCGCAGGATTGGGGGAGATGAATCGTCTCGGGGCCGGAGGGACCGGCCGGAGGCCAAGGGCGGCGCGAACAAGCGGGTCGGGCCAGAGCGAACGAGTCGAATAACCCGACCCGCCGGCGCCCGCCCTTCAGCCCCCGGCCAGCCTTACCCGCTCACCGCCGCACGGATGCGGGGGGTGTTGGGGGAAACGCCAAGCTTGAGGTATAGTCAAAGACAGCCATTGCCATGTGCTCCAGCACTGGTGGTGGTTAGGGGCGGGAGGGTGTTCCACCACCCTCTCGTCCCGCTCTGCCCGTCACGCGGGCGGACACGGGGGGTAGTTTACGCCGAGTGCGGCGCTTCATCCACTGGAAAGCGAGCCGGCAAACGGGCGGCAACGGCGAGGGCCGGGGCTGGCGCGGCTTCGATTCATATCCTATTACCCCTTCTCGGAGCTTGCCGCGCGCATTCGCGGTGATATCTTGGGGCTTAAGTTCTCGCGGGAGGGGTTCATGCAGATCGACTTTCACCATACGGTCACCTATGTCGTCGCCCGTTTCGCCGGCTTCACGGATACGCCGGCGGCCACCATCGCCCATGCCGCCCAGTATGTGGACGACAGCACCGAAACCGGCTTCGTCACCTTCGACAACGGCATGCGCTATTACCGTCAGGCGACGGCTCACCCGGTTTCCGATCCCGAGAACATCGACGAGAATACCGACGCCGAAAGCTGGCTGCCCTTCCACTTCCTGCCGGGGGGGCAAGCGTCGTCCGCTTCGGCCCCCTACATGGAAAAGCTGGTCTGCCGGCCCGACAGCGCCGTGGCGCGGGCCATGGTCGATTGCGCCCTGGCCGACAAGGGCAAGCCGTGGGAGCTGCACCGCCTGGGCATCGCCGCCCATGTCTACGCCGACACCTGGGCGCACCAAGGCTTCGTCGGCCTCAACCACGACATCAATGCGGCCGGCAGCTTCCAGGATGAGGCCGGAAACTCCATGTCCGTGGTGCCGCTGCCGTTGCCGCCGGTGGGCCATGGTCAGGCGCGGACCTTTCCCGACATGCCCTATCTGGCCTGGTCCTATCAGGACAGCACCCGTGACCGGGTCGTTCGCGACAATCCCGCCGATTTCCTCGCGGCGGCGAACGCCCTGTGCGTGATGTTCCAGCATTGGCTGGGCCGCGCTCCCGTCGGACTGGCCCCCGATCAGCAGACCGCCCTCGCCAAGATGTTCTCGCAGGTGACGGACGAGGATGGGGCCGACCGGCATGAGGCGTGGCTTCAGGCCCTGTCCGCCGGAGACTTCTCCTTCGGCCCGGTCGATCTCGATTACGACCCCGACCAGTGGAAGAAAGACGCCCTGGGCGGCGGCTACGAGAGGAAGCTGATGGCCCTGGCCGGCATTCCGTTTCCCTGGAGCCCCGCCTTCCTGACCAGCGACTGGAAGCTGTTCCACGACGCGGCGCGACGCCAGCGCCACGACGTCTTCAACCTTGTCCTGCCGCAATTCGGGATCTTGGAGAACTGACGGGGCGGGAGGGCGGCCTAAATGATCTTGCCCTCGCCGTCCTCGAACACCCCCGACACGTCCGAGAGGTAGGAGCGCATGGAGCGGCGGTCCAGCAGCTTGTCCTGGGCGGCGGGCGGCAGGTCGGTGAAGGCGATCACCCGCTTTTCGACCAGCACCGCCACCAGATCCTCGACCACCCGGATGAAGGCCAGGTCCGAGGCCAGGAAGCGGGTGGAGGCCCGCTCGGCCCCGGTGTCGCGGAACAGGAAGTCCAGCAGGTCGGGATGGCTGGCCGGCAGGTTCTCGCTCGTGCCGTCCGAAGCGGTTTCGGACAGGGCGATCACCTTTCCCGCCGCGTCGCGGCTGACATAGGGCATGGGGCGCTTTCCTTCTCGACCGACTTCGACGGGCTCAGTGAACACGGATTTGCGTCGGGAATCCATGCCCCTTGGCGGCCCGGCCGACATTCCGTCACACTTCGTCTTCAAGCGGCGGCAGACTCGGCGGGGTCGATCATGCTTAAATATCCATAATAGAAGTATGATTACTCGCTCTCGGAAACAGCGGCCCTGAAACCGACCGGTCGGGAGACATCCCATGCAAACCGTGGTTTGGTCCGATTCCTTGGAACTCGGGCACGAGCGTATCGACGCCGAACACCGCCTGCTGATGGATATCGCCGCCGATATCGAGGTGATCGTCGATGACGGCGGCAACTTGGCCGTGCTGCAATCCCTCTACCAGGAATTCCACCGTCTTCTGCAGATCCACTGCGCCTATGAGGAGGGGCTGCTGCGCAGCCTGCCGCATTCGGTGTTCGGCGCCCAGGTCGACAGCCATTGCCAGGGCCATGCCCGGTTGATCACGCAGGCGAGAAGCGTCGCCGACGGGAGCCTGCCCGAGGGCTACGACACCCACCGGGTCTTCGCCAACGCCTATTTCCAATTGATGCACGACCTGCTGATCGACGACGCCGAATTGATCGGGGCGCTGATCCGCGAGGGGCGGCATGCGCCGCGACCCATGCCCGGCCATTCTTCCTCGGGATACGGCCACCCGCCGGTTTGACTCTCGCGCCGGGGAGGTGTAGCCATCGGCCATGGCTCCTCCTCCTCTCCTCGCGCTTCGCGACGTTCGTCTGACCTTCGGCGGCAAACCGCTGTTCGAGGGCGTCACCACCTGGATCGGCAAGGGCGACAAGACCTGCCTGGTCGGCCGCAACGGCTCGGGCAAGTCGACCCTGCTCAAGGTGATGGCCGGCGAGATCCTGCCCGATTCGGGCGAGCGCTTCGTCCAGCCCGGCGCCCGCATCGCGGTGCTGCCCCAGGACCCCATCATCATCGCCTCCAGCGTCGCCGACTACGTGGCCCAGGGGCTGTTGCCGGCCGAGCACGACCAGATGTTCCGAGTGGATTCGGTGCTGGACGCGGTGGGCATCGACGGCTCGCGCGATCCGGTGGCGCTGTCGGGCGGCGAGGGCCGCCGCGCCGCCCTGGCCCGCGCCCTGGTGGGGCAGCCCGACGTGCTGCTGCTGGACGAGCCGACCAACCATCTCGACCTGCCGACCATCCTGTGGCTGGAGGAGTGGCTGAACGCCTATGGCGGCGCCCTGGTGACCATCAGCCACGACCGCCGCTTCCTGGAAACCGTCTCCAAGCAGACCCTGTGGCTGGAGCGCGGCGTGGTGCGCCGGGCCGAGTGGGGCTTCGCCCGCTTCCCCGCCTGGCAGGAGGAGGTCTACGCCGCCGAGGAAGCCGAACTGGCGCGCATGAACACCCATATGCGCCAGGAGCTGCACTGGCTGTCGCGCGGCGTCACCGGCCGGCGCAAGCGCAACATGGGCCGGCTGCGCTCGCTCCACGCCCTGCGCAAGGAACGCTCCGAGGCCAAATCGGCTGTCCTGGCCTCGGGCCGTCAGGTGGCGCTGGCCGCCGATGCCGGCGAGATCTCGGGCCGGCTGGTGATCGAAGCCGCCAACATGGGCAAGCGGTTCGGCGACAAGGTGATCGCCGAGGGTTTTTCCACCCGCATCATGCGCGGCGACCGGGTCGGGCTGATCGGCCCCAACGGCGCCGGCAAGACCACCCTGCTGCGGCTGCTGACCGGTGAACTGGAGCCCGACAGCGGCACCGTCCGCTTGGGCACCAACCTGGAGGCCGCCTATTTCGACCAGCGCCGCGCCGCGCTGGACCCCGAGAAAAGCGTGTGGGACACCCTGACCGACGGACGCGGCGACAATGTCTGGGTGCGGGGCCAGCCGCGCCACGTGGTCGGCTACATGAAGGACTTCCTGTTCGCCGAGGCCCAGGCCCGCACGCCGGTCAAGGCCCTGTCGGGCGGCGAGCGCAACCGGCTGCTGCTGGCCAAGCTGCTGGCCACGCCCTCCAACCTGCTGATCCTGGACGAGCCCACCAACGACCTCGACATGGACACCCTCGACCTGCTGGAGGAGGTGTTGGCCGATTACGACGGCACGCTTCTGGTGGTCAGCCACGACCGCGACTTCCTCGACCGGCTGGTGACCAGCGTCATCGCGGTGGAGGGCGACGGCGACGTCAAGGAATACACCGGCGGCTACACCGACTACCTCAACCAGCGTCCGGTCAAGGACGACAATGCCGCCCCCAAGCCGCCGCCCGCGCCCAAGGCTCCGCCCAAGGTCCAAAGTCCGCGTACCCGGCTGTCCTACAACGACAACCGCGAGCTGGAACAACTGCCGGGCAAGATGGACGCGCTGGCGGCCGAGCTGGCCAAGCTGGAGGCCGACCTGGCCGATCCCAGCCTCTACAGCCGCGACCCCGCCCGCTTCCAGAAATTCGCCGCCCGCGCCGATGCCGCCCGCGCCGAGCTGGAAGCCGCCGAGGAACGCTGGCTGGAGCTGGAGGCCAAGCGCGAGGAGGCGGCGGGGAAATGACCCGCGTCGCCCCCGGCAACCGCTTCACGCCGGGCGACTGGGCCGCCGCCCTGGCGGTGGCGCTGTTGTGGGGCGGCAACGTGGTGGCGGTCAAGGCGGCGGTGGCGACCCTGCCCCCCTTCTTGCTGGCCGGCATGCGGTTTTCCCTGGTGGCGCTGGCCCTGGTGCCGTTCGTCCGCCCCCGGCGGGATCAGCTGGGCGCCATCCTCGCCTTGTCGGTGGTGCTGGGCATCGGTCATTTCGGCCTGCTGTTCGTGGCCGTCGGCGGCATGGATTCGGCCAGCGCCGGCATCGCCGTCCAGCTGTCCACCCCGTTCAGCGCCCTGGTGGCCTGGCTGGCCTATGGCGAGGCCCTGGGCTGGGCGCGGGGGATCGGCATGGCCGTCGCCTTCGCCGGCGTCGCCCTGCTGGCCGGCGAGCCCCATCTGACCAGCCTGACGCCGTTGCTGTTCATGGTGGCCTGCACCCTGGCCTGGGCGGTGTCCAACGTCATGATCAAGCGCATCGGCCCCATCAACCCGCTGGCCATCAACGGCGGCATGGCCCTGTTCGCGGCGCCCATGCTGCTGGGCATCTCCGCCGCCACCGAACACGACCAGTGGGCCGCCGTCATGGCCACCACCCCGGCCGGCTGGAGCGGTCTGGCCTACACCACCATCGGCTCGACCCTGATCGCCTATACGCTGTGGTATCGTCTGGTGGCGCGCCATTCGCTGAACCGGGTGGTTCCCTTCACCCTGCTGGGGCCGGGGGTGGCCTTGCTGGGCGGCGTCTGGCTGCTGGGCGAGCCGCTGACCTGGCACAAGCTGGTGGGAGCGGCGCTGACCGTGGCGGGGGTGGCGGTGATCCAACTGCTGTTGCCCCGCCGCGCCGACACCAAGCAGGATCAAACGGCATGACTCCGCTTTCCCACCCCTCGCCCAATTGCGAACCGCGCCGAGCCCCGGTCGTCGACATGCTGGTGATCCACTATACCGGCATGGCGGACGGGCCGTCGGCCCTGGCGCGGCTGTGCGACGCCGAGGCCAAGGTCAGCGCCCATTACCTGATCGAGGAGGACGGGCGGGTGTTCGCCCTGGTGCCCGAGGACATGCGGGCCTGGCATGCCGGCGCCTCGTCGTGGCGGGGCGAGACCGACGTCAATTCCCGCTCCATCGGCGTCGAGCTGGTCAATCCCGGCCACGAATTCGGCTACCGCGCCTTCCCGGCGGCCCAGATCGCGGCGCTGATCACGCTGGCCGCCGGCATTATCGGCCGCCATCCCATTCCGCCTCGCAACGTGGTGGGCCATTCCGACATCGCGCCGACCCGCAAGCAGGACCCCGGCGAGCTGTTTCCCTGGCAGGAACTGGCGGAAGTCCACGGCATCGGCCTGTGGCCGTGCGGCGAGCCGACCGACCTGCCGCCCGAGCATGTGCTGTTGGCCGGTCTGGCCCATGCGGGCTACGACCTCACCGACCCGAAAGCGGCGGTGACCGCCTTCCAGCGCCATTTCAGGCCCTGGAAGGTGGACGGCCACGTGGATGCCGAGACGATGGGGCGCCTGCGCTCCCTGCTGCGGGTGCTGCGGTAGCCGGCGCCTTTAGTGCGAGAACTCGGCGAAGAAGTCGTTGCCCTTGTCGTCGACGACGATGAAGGCGGGGAAGTCGACGACCTCGATGCGCCAGATGGCTTCCATGCCCAGTTCGGGGTATTCGATGACCTCGACCTTCTTGATGCAGTCCTGGGCCAGCCGGGCGGCGGCGCCGCCGATGGAGCCGAGGTAGAAGCCGCCGTGCTTCTTGCAGGCGTCGGTCACCGCCTTGGAACGGTTGCCCTTGGCGATCATCACCATGGAGCCGCCGGCGGCCTGGAACTGCTCGACATAGGAGTCCATGCGCCCCGCCGTGGTGGGGCCGAACGAGCCCGAGGCGTAGTTGCTGGGGGTCTTGGCCGGGCCGGCGTAGTAGACGCCCATCTGCTTGAAGTAGTCGGGCAGGCCCTCGCCCTTGTCCAGCCGCTCCTTCAGCTTGGCATGGGCGATGTCGCGCGCCACGATCATGGGGCCGGTCAGCGAGACGCGGGTCTTGATCGGGTACTGGCCGAGGGTCTTGCGGATCTCGGCCATGGGGCGGTTGAGGTCGATCTTGACCACCTCGCCCGCCAGCTTGGAAGCGTCGATGTCGGGCAGGTAGCTGGCCGGGTCCTTCTCCATCGCTTCGACATAGACGCCGTCCTTGGTGATCTTGCCCAGGATCTGGCGGTCGGCCGAGCACGACACGCCGATGGCCACCGGGCACGAGGCGCCGTGGCGGGGCAGGCGGATGACGCGGACGTCGTGACAGAAATACTTGCCGCCGAACTGGGCGCCGATACCCATGTCCTGGCTCATCTTGAGCACCACCTGCTCCAGCTCGCGGTCGCGGAAGGCCTGGCCGTACTTGTTGCCGGAGGAGGGCAGCGAGTCGAGGTAGCGGGCGCTGGCCAGCTTCACCGTCTTCAGGCACATCTCCGCCGACAGGCCGCCGATGACGATGGCCAGGTGGTAGGGCGGGCAGGCCGAGGTGCCGAGGGTGCGGATCTGGGCGTCGAGGAACTTCAGCAGCGAGGACGGGTTCAACAGCGCCTTGGTCTGCTGGTAGAGGAAGGTCTTGTTGGCCGAGCCGCCGCCCTTGGCCATGAACATGAACTTGTAGGCGTCGCCCTCGGTGGCGTAGAGGTCGATCTGGGCCGGCAGGTTGGTGCCGGTGTTGACCTCTTCGTACATGTCGATGGGGGCGCTCTGGGAATAGCGCAGGTTCAGCTCGGTATAGGCTTCCTGCACGCCCTGGGAGATGGCGGCCTCGTCATTGCCGCCGGTCCAGATCCGCTGGCCCTTCTTGCCCATGACGATGGCGGTGCCGGTGTCCTGGCACATGGGCAGCACGCCGCCGGAGGCGATGCAGGCGTTCTTCAGCAGGTCGTAGGCGACGAAGCGGTCGTTGGGCGAGGCCTCGGCGTCGTCCAGGATCTTGCGCAGTTGGGCCAGATGGCCGGGCCGCAGCAGGTGCGAGGTGTCCTTGATGGCTTCCTTGGTCAGCCGGGTGATCGCCTCGGGCGCCACCGTCACCACCGTCTGGCCGTTGAAGCTGGCGGTGCCGACGCCGTCGCTGGTGATCTTGCGATAGGGGGTGTCGTCGTGGGACAGCGGGAAGATCTCGTGGAAGGCGAAACCGGTCATGGCTGGCGACCTTTGGACAAGGGAACAGGTGGCGCCGCCCCACCCTTTGGAGGGAGGCCGACGGCGGCTCAGGTCAAACACCTTTTTGGCGGGAACGTCAAGCGCCGGATGCCACTCCGCATCCGTCATGCGCGGGCTTGACCCGCGTATCCACGTGGTGCCGTAGCACCAAAGACCAGGGGGCGGATTGGCGTGGATGCCCGGAACATGTCCGGGCATGACGAAATCAGCAGGGGAGGGGAAGACTCACTTCTTCCTGAAGCGGTCCAGCGTGACCACCTTGCCGTCCTCGTCGCCCTCGGGCTTGGCGGCGGTGGCGTCGGACTCGGGCGGGGCGGGCTCGCCCAGGTCTTCGTCGCCGAAATCCTCGTCGTCGTCGTCGCCGGGGACCGCCTGGAACTGGAGGCCGAACTTGGCCGAGGGATCGGCGAAGCCGGACACCGCCGCGAACGGGATCACCAGCCGTTCCGACTTGCCCGAGAAGGACAGCGTCACCGCGAACTGGTCGTGGCCGACCTCCAGGTCCCAGAACTGGTGCTGGAGCACGATGGTCATCTCGTCGGGATGACGGGCCAGGACATGGACCGGCAGCGCCACGCCCGGATGATGGGTGCGGAAGGTGACGTAGAAGTGATGGTCACCCGGAAGCCCCTGCTCGGCGGCAAAGGTCAGCGAGTCGCGCACCACACCCCGGAGCGCGTCTTCCACCATCTTGTCGTAGCGTAATTCTTCGACCGGCATCGGTTCCGGCATCCCTTCACAAAGATAACGTCAGGACGAATACCCGTTCGTCCAGATTAAGTGGGGGGGGCTTCTGTTGCCCGGTGCCCCCCCCTATACCGCGCTTACGGGCAATTAAGCCGCAGCGGCAAGAGCAACGTTGTCGTTGGCACTTGTTAGGATTGACCCGATAACGGTGGTATCATGCCGAACGCAAACCATACCTTTACTGCGCACGTCGATCCTATTTCGCCCCCAGTGATCCCGGCCGCGATGGCCGGGAGAAATCTGGTGGAGGCGCCGGGTACCGCCCCCGGGTCCGTAACGTCTATTCCGCATGGCGTTTAGCGTCATAGTCGGTTGCCCGACCCCCTCAATATAGAGTGCCCCGAGCCGGAGCGCTAGTGGGTCATGACTCTCGACTTGGGCTGGGGTAAAGTGCGGCCGTCCAAAGACGGAGCTCGGCCTCGTGATCCAGTACCTCGAACTGCTCGAACGCATCCGCCGCGACGGCGTCTTCAAGGCCGACCGCACCGGCACCGGCACCACCAGCGTGTTCGGTCACCAGATGCGCTTCGACCTGTCGCAGGGCTTTCCGCTGGTGACCACCAAGAAGCTGCACACCCGCTCCATCTTCGTCGAGCTGCTGTGGTTCCTGCGGGGCGAGACCAATATCGCCTGGCTCAAGGACAACAAGGTGTCCATCTGGAACGAATGGGCCGATGCCGACGGCGAGCTGGGACCGGTCTACGGCAAGCAGTGGCGGTCCTGGGCCTGTCCCGACGGGCGGACCATCGACCAGATCGCCCAGGTGGTGGAGATGATCAAGACCAACCCGGATTCCCGGCGGCTGATCGTCTCGGCGTGGAATCCGGCCGACGTGGACCAGATGGCGCTGCCGCCCTGCCACTGCCTGTTCCAGTTCTACGTGGCCGAGGGCAAACTGTCCTGCCAATTGTACCAGCGCTCGGCCGACGTGTTCCTGGGGGTGCCGTTCAACATCGCCTCCTACGCCCTGCTGACCCATATGATCGCCCAGGTGACCGGCTTGCAGCCCGGCGACTTCGTCCACACCTTCGGCGACGCCCATCTCTACGCCAACCACGGCGCGCAGGCGGCGTTGCAGCTGTCGCGCCAGCCCCTGGCGCTGCCGACCCTGCGGCTCAACCCCGCGGTCACCGACCTGTTCGCCTTCACCATGGACGACATCACGGTGGAGGACTACCAGTCTCACCCCCATATCGCCGCGCCGGTGGCGGTATGACGCCCGTAGCCCTGATCGTCGCCGTCGCCGCCAACGGGGTGATCGGCAAGGACAACGCCCTGCCCTGGCACATTCCGGCGGACCTCAAATGGTTCAAGCGCAACACGCTGGGCAAGCCGGTGATCATGGGGCGCAAGACCTGGGTCTCCATCGGGCGGCCGTTGCCGGGCCGGCCCAATATCGTGGTGACCCGCCAGGCCGACTGGTCCGCCCCAGGCGCCCACGCCGCCCATTGCCTGGACGAGGCGTTGGCCCTGGCCGGGCAACTGGCGCCCGACGCGGCGGAGCTGATGGTGATCGGCGGCAGCGCCCTGTTCGCCGAGGCGCTGCCGCGCTGCGGCCGGCTGTACGTCACCGAGATCCGTCGCGCCTATGACGGCGACACCCGCTTTCCCGATTTCGACCGCGACCGCTGGCGGGAGGTGAGCCGCGACAGCAACGACGGCGATCCCGCCTTCGACTTCGTAGTGCTGGACCGGATCTGACAGCAAACTGACAGTCACTATACCGTCACGTTTCCCGCCTCGACATCGGCCGGGGAGAGGGCTAAGAAGCCAGCAACCAATCGCAAGAACAGGCCTTCCCGATGCGGTTCAGCCTTCCTCCCGTCGCGGTCGCCCCCAGCCTCAAGCCCAATTTCTGGGACCTGGCCCTGATCCCGGTGATCTTCGCCTTGCTGGCGTTGCTGGCCTATGGCGGGGCTCAGATGAGCATCCCCTATGACGTGGGCGAGCCGCTGCCCATGTCGCTGGACCCCAGCAACCTGCCGTATTACCTGCTGCGCAGCGCGTTGCGCATGGGCGCGGCGCTGGTGGCCTCGCTGTTCTTCACCCTGACCTACGCCACCCTGGCGGCCAAGGTGCCGGCGCTGGAAAAGGTGCTGATCCCCATCCTCGACATCTTGCAGTCGATTCCGATCCTGGGCTTCCTGTCCATCACGGTGACCGGCTTCATCGCCCTGTTTCCCGGCAACCTGCTGGGGGTGGAATGCGCCGCCATCTTCGCCATCTTCACCTCGCAGGCCTGGAACATGGCGTTCAGCCTGTATTCTTCGCTGAAGACAGTGCCCAACGACCTGATCGAGGCCTCCAACATCTTCCACCTGTCGCCGTGGCAGCGCTTCTGGCGGCTGGAACTGCCCTGGGGCGTGCCGGGTCTGGTGTGGAACATGATGATGTCGGTCTCGGGTGGCTGGTTCTTCGTGGTGGCGTCCGAGGCCATCACCGTGTCGGGCCAGAATATCAGCCTGCCCGGCATCGGCTCCTATATCGCCCTGGCCATCGCCGACAAGAATCTGGGCGCCATCGGCTGGGCGGTGCTGGCGGTGCTGGGCGGCATCATCTTCTACGACCAGTTGATCTTCCGGCCGCTGGTGGCCTGGGCCGACAAGTTCAAGGTGGATTCCCTGCCCGGCGAGCAGGTGCCGGATTCCTGGCTGCTGACCCTGATGCAGCGCGCCCGCTTCTTCCGCTTCATGACCCAGTTGCCGACCATGCTGTGGGATATCTTCACCGGCCTGCTGCGGCGCCAGGACGACGACAAGCTGTTCCACCGCGCGCCGGGGCCGCTGATCAATTTCCCCCCATGGGCCGACCGGGTCTGGGATGTGGTGCTGATCGTTGCCGCCCTCGTTGCCCTGGTCGAGGTCAGCCTGTTCATCAACGGCGAGGTGGAACTGCACGAGGTCGGGATGGTGCTGCTCTACGGGGTGGCCACCACCATCCGTGTTTCAGTGCTGATCGCCCTGGCCTCGGTGATCTGGGTGCCCATCGGGGTGTGGATCGGCCAGCGGCCGCTGGTGGCGCAGAACGTCCAATGGATCGCCCAGTTCCTCGCCGCCTTCCCCGCCAATCTGATGTTCCCGGTGGCGGTGATCCTGATCGTGCATTTCGACCTCAACGTCGATGTCTGGACCAGCCCGCTGATGATCCTGGGCACCCAGTGGTACATCCTGTTCAACGTCATCGCCGGGGCCTCGGCCATCCCGCAGGACATGAAGGATGCCGCCGGCAACATGAAGCTGAAGGGCTGGCTGAAGTGGAAGCGCTTCTATATGCCGGCCATCTTCCCGTCCTATGTCACCGGCGCCATCACCGCCTCGGGCGGCTCGTGGAACGCCTCCATCGTGGCGGAGATGGTGAGCTGGGGCGATACCAAGCTGGAGGCTCACGGCCTCGGCGCCTATATCGCCCACGCCACCGCCGATGGCGATTTTCCCCGTATCGCGCTCGGCATCGCCGTCATGTGCCTGTTCGTGATGGCCTTCAACCGCTTCCTCTGGCGCCGGCTCTACATGCTGGCCGCCGACCGTTTGCGCCTCGACTGAGGAGACTCCCATGAACCACGCCGCCACGACCACCGCCTTGCTCGACCTCAAGGGCGTGCGCAAGACCTTCCGAACCCCCGAGCGCGCCGAGCGCACCGTGCTGGAAGGCGTCGACTTCCGCCTGGAAGAGGGCGAGATCGTCGCCCTGCTGGGCAAGTCCGGCTCGGGCAAGTCGACCCTGCTGCGGATCATGGCCGGTCTGATTCCGGCCAATGGCGGCGACGTGCGGTATCGGGGCAAGACCATGACCGGCCCGGCGCGGGGCATCTCCATGGTGTTCCAGTCCTTCGCCCTGTTCCCCTGGCTGACGGTGCAGGAGAACGTGGAACTGGGGCTGGAAGCGGCCGGCGTCGGTCTCGTCGAGCGCGAGGAGCGCGCCAACGAGGCCATCGAGCTGATCGGTCTCGGCGGTTATGAAAGCGCCTACCCGAAGGAATTGTCGGGCGGCATGCGCCAGCGGGTCGGCTTCGCCCGCGCCCTGGTGATGCGCCCGGACGTGCTGCTGCTGGACGAGCCGTTCTCGGCGCTGGACGTGCTGACCTCCGAGACCCTGCGCGAGGACCTTCTCGACCTGTGGGACGAGAGCAAGATCCCCACCAAGGGCATCCTGCTGGTGTCGCACAACATCGAGGAAGCGGTCTCCATGGCCGACCGGGTGCTGGTGTTCTCCAGCGATCCCGGCCGGGTAAGGGCCGAGATCCGGGTCGGGCTGCCCCGGCCGCGCGACACCGAATCGGCGGCATTCCGCCAGATCGTGGACGAGGTCTACACCCTGATGACCGCCCATGTGCGAGGTGCCGTCGCCGGCGCCGCCGAACAGCTCACCCTGGGCTACCGCCTGCCCGACACCACGCCGGGCAAGCTGGCCGGTCTGCTGGAGACCATCGCCGAACCGCCCTTCAGCGGCCGCGCCGACCTGCCGCAGCTGGCCGAGGAAACCGAGCTGGAAGACGATACCCTGTTCCATCTGTTCGAAGGATTGCGGGTGTTGGGGCTGGCGCGGATCGCCGCCGGCGACATCTTCCTCACCCAGGCGGGGCAGCTTTTCGTCGAGGCCGAGGACGCCGAGCGCAAGGAGATGTTCGCCGAGGCCCTGATCAAGAACATCCCGCTGGCGGCCCATATCCGCCGGGTGCTGGACGAACGCAAGGATCATCGGGCGCCGGAAAACCGCTTCCTCCAGGAGCTGGAGGACTACCTCACCGACAACGAGGCCGAGCGGGTGCTGGAGACCGCCATCACCTGGGGCCGTTACGCCGAGATCTTCGACTACGACTACAATTCCGGCGTGCTGATGCTGCCCGAGGAAGTGGTCGAGGAGATGGAAGCCGAAGAGGAAAAAGCGGCGGAGGAGTGATCCGCCGCCGCCGGTTCCGGTCCCTCTAACCGATCAGGTCCAGCCACTCCTGCTCGCTCAGGGTGACGACGCCCAGCTTGGCGGCTTCGGCCGCCTTGGAGCCGGCGTCGGCACCGACCACCACATAGTCGGTCTTCTTCGACACGCTGCCGACCACCTTGGCGCCCAGCGCCTCGGCGCGGGCCTTGGCCTCGGGCCGGGTCATGGTGGTGAGCGTCCCGGTGAACACCACCGCCTTGCCCGCGACGGCCGAGGCTGAAGCCTCGATCCGCTTGGCCTCCTCGACGCGGCCGCCCAGGGCCTGCATGGCCTTGACCAGATCGTCGAGCGCGGCGCGGTTATGGTCCTCGGCGAAGAAGTCGAGGACGTCCTTGGCCACGGCGGGGCCGATATCCTCGATGGAGGTCAGCTCGGCCAGCGCCTCCTCGTTGCCGCTCTGCATGGCGTCGCGCCAGTGCTCCAGGGTTCCGTAGTGACGGGCGAGCCGCTTGGCGGTGGCCTCGCCCACCTGACGGATGCCCAAGCCGTAGATGAAGCGCTCGAGGCCCATGGTGGCGCGGGCGCGGATGGAGTCGAACAGCTTTTCGGTGGAGCGCTTGCCCCAGCCCTCGAAATTCTCCAGCTTTTGCAACGGCGAGGCGCGGTCCGCCTCCTCCAGCCGGAAGATGGCGGCGGGCGCGCGCACCATCTCCTTGTCCCACAGGAACTCGATGTTCTTCTCGCCCAGGCCCTCGATGTCGAAGGCGTTGCGCGACACGAAATGGCGCAGCCGCTCCTTGGCCTGGGCGGCGCAGGTCAGGCCGCCGGTACAGCGGCGGATGACCTCGCCCTCGGGCCGCACCGCATGGGCGCCGCAGACCGGGCAGGTCTGGGGAAAGACGAAGTCCGCCGCGCCGCGCGGCTTGCCCGCCACCGCGCCGACGATCTGGGGGATGACGTCGCCGGCCCGCTGGACGATGACGGTGTCGCCGACCCGCACGCCCTTGCGGGCGATTTCGTCCTCGTTGTGCAAGGTGGCGTTGGACACCACCACGCCCCCCACATTGACCGGGGTGAGGCGCGCCACCGGGGTCAGCGCCCCGGTGCGACCGACCTGGATCTCGATGGCTTCCAGCAGGGTGGTGGCCTGCTCGGCGGGGAATTTGTGGGCGATGGCCCAGCGGGGGCTGCGCGATACGAAGCCCAGGCGGCGTTGCAGCTCCAGCGAATCCACCTTGTAGACGACGCCGTCGATGTCGTAGCCCAGTTGGGCGCGGTGGTCGCCGATCCGGTCGAAAACCGCCAGCAGCTCCGTCACCGAGGCGCAGCGCTGGATCAGCGGATTGACCTGGAAGCCCCAGGCTCGCAGCCGCTCCAGATAGTCCCAGTGGCTGGCGGCGACCGGCGCCGAGGCGTCGCCCATGGCATAGGCGAACAGGCTGAGCCGGCGCCCGGCGGTGATCTTGGCATCCAGCTGGCGCAAGGACCCGGCGGCGGCATTGCGCGGATTGGCGAACAGCTTGTCGCCGGCCGCCTCCTGGCGGGCGTTCAGCGCCAGGAAGTCGGCCTTGGACATGTAGACCTCGCCCCGGATCTCGATCAAGGCGGGGGCGTCGGTGCCCAGCCGGCGCGGCAGCTCGCCCTCCGGCAGGGTCAGCAGGTTGGCGGTGACGTCCTCGCCGGCGGCGCCGTCGCCCCGGGTGGCGGCCCGGACGAAGGCGCCGTCCTGGTACAGCAGGTTGATGGACAGGCCGTCGATCTTGGGCTCGGCCACATAGCCCAGCGGCGCGTCGTCGGCCAGCCCCAGGAAGCGCCGCACCTTGGCGTCGAACTCGGTCACGTCCTCGGGCGAGAAGGCGTTGTCCAGCGACAGCATGGGAATGCGGTGGGCGATGGTGCCGAACCCTTCGGCCGGCGCGGCGCCGACCCTGGCGTTCAGCGGGTTCTTGGCCGCCAGCTCGGGAAAACGGGCCTCGATCGCCAGCAGCCGCTGCCGTGCCGCGTCATAGACGTCGTCGGGCACTTCCGGCGCGTCGGCGCCGTGATAGGCGGTGTCCCAGCGGGCAATCTTGTCCGCCAGCTCGCCATGCTCGATGCGGGCTTCGAAGGGGGTGAGGGAATCGGGTGGGATGGGGGGACGGCTCATGGACCGGTTATACGGCGGAGTGTGGGGCAAGGGCAACCGCGAGCCAGGGTGACGGCACATGGCAGCAACCCAATTGATTAGCTACCCGGCCACATCTCCACCGCCACCACCAAGGTCTACACCCAGGTAAGCGATTCCAGCCTGTGTGTCAGCATCGCCCGCGCAGGCACCCTTAATCGCGTGAAAGGGATCTGATAACTGGGAATTATGTTGATGATTGACGATGACGTTAACGCGCTATCAAAATACAAGCGTTGCGTCTTCTACAATGATCTCAGCCACATGAATCCAAGGTACCTATCGGCTAGCTCGCTATCATCTATATGTGTCGAGGATGAAGCAGAGTACCATAAAAAGAATATTTACCTTCTTTTGTTGCAGTTCGACAATGTCCTGCTTTGCACAGACAACATTTTAAGCTTCTCAAACAGCAAGCAGGCAAATATTATTAAGAATATCGTGTCATCGCCTTGGTTCAATCGACTTGTTTCTGGTGGTGCTATAGTGTTATGCGGAATGGGGGCATCAAGAAGCAGAGATCTTATCCAAAATCAAATAGATTACTCCACTATTTACAGGCCTGATCTTAAGGATTCAAAGTACATAACGCACTGCAAGGCAATTGCAAATAACTGCACGATCATACCAAGGGAATACGAAGATGGAGAGACTGATTTCATCGACGTAATTACGCCATATTTAATGGAATTCTCAGACATTTGCCGAGGAGATGAATTTAAGGAAGCTATTGACGCCGTAATTGATGTTAATAGCAAAGTTGGTTACATTGGAACAATGGATATTTATCCGAAAATAAAATCATTGTTTCCTCATTCCCTGCAGCATGAGGATGCATTTTACGGCATATTCTACAAGTCATTTCAGGAGTACACCAACAAAATCTATACCGACACCTATACGGTCAATACTGCAAGGGCGAAGCTTGTGAGCGGTGTGTCGCCAAAAAGAATCGGGGGCGAGGTCAGCAGCATTGTAAATTCACTGCTATCCCCAGAGTTCTTCGAGATATACCTTGAGAAGAGACTTGGAAAAGATCTTGCGTCTAGATTCACGGGAATTGACCCTGAGCAGCTATTGATGATTCGTAATGGCGACTGGAAGGTATTCACCACAGAATATCATAAGTGCATATCCGCAATTTCAAAGGATCGCTACATTAATAGCGTCGCGCTGACGTCAGACTTTCTCCACGATAAGGAAAATATATCGAGAATAATTGAAATGAGCATGTCAAATATGCTTGATGGAACGTATGATATTGAAAATTATGTCGCAACATTGAGCGGAGTTATTTCGTATAGTTTTGGATCCGTTCCGCTCTCTCCTATTTTCAAGATATTTAATAAGGCAAAGAATAATTTTATAAATCTGTCTCGTGACATTATGATTGGCAGGGGGTCCGAGACAAAAATGTTCCTGCGGAAACTTGCCTGCGCCCTTAATGGAAAGCACCTCATATTGTCAATATAGAAACAAATTCATTTTCGATCATGAATGCTTCATCTTTTTCATAAAACCATCCGTTATTTAAGTTGAATGCTGAATTAAAGTATTCTTTAGTCGCAAAATCAATAGATGAGTGTGGCTGCTTTAGCAAAATATTCACTGTCTCAAAAATGTACAGTTCGTCAGACTTCGAAAATGGATGGCTTATAAAGTGAGTTAAAATTTTTTCATTATGGCAAGCATAATTATGCTGCCTATATATAAAAGGAACGCTTCTTCCAAAGAATGCGTCGCAAGATAATGATAAGCTATCTCTGCTGCAGAGCAGGGAGGCGTTGATCAGAGATGATAGTTTTAAGTCATCGATGCAGTTAAATTTAATTGATAACATATCGAAGTCCTTAACTATTATTCTCGCCCCCCTCCTCATGTTGCTTGATAGATCCTTAAGAAATTTGGCGGGGTTGGAAACGTAACTCAGCACATTGAACAAAATAACAACGTCATAAATTTTGCACAACTCAATGGCGCTCATTAAGTCGTCTCGATTGACCGACCAATTAGTCATTTTCGTTGATGAAAGCCTCTCCTGAGCCTGAATTATATTTTTTTCGTCGTGATCGATGCAATGTATGTGCCCTTTGTTTCCAATCAGAAGTGATATATAGCTTCCAAATATTCCCGGCCCACACCCAACATCAAGGACTCTGTCTCCTTTAAATATTGGAAGCTCGCTAATTTCTATTAACCGTTCATTTGATTTTACCTCGAAGTGAAGAGTGAGCCAGTCATGTGAGGTATAGTCATGCCCGTAAGAATTCTTCATAATTCCCAGTTATCCATCATTGCCACGTCGCATCACGCGAGCGGACGAATCATCGCGCACAATGCATCTCGGCAATTCTTCTACCATACGGGGAGCAACAGTGTCCAGGCGCCGCCAATAACGTGGCCGAAGATGGTGTCAACCTTTCCGGACGCTTGTGTCCGGCGGTTCAGCTACCCCATCAGCGCCGCCGCCGCCGCCCTGGCTTGGTCGGTGACGGTTTCGCCGGACAGCATGCGGGCGATTTCCTCCTGGCGGGCGGAGGCGGGGAGCTGGTCGACGCCGGTGACCACCGTGCCGGCGGTCTCGGCCTTGGCGACCCGGTAGTGGTGGAGGCCGCGTGCCGCCACCTGGGGCGAGTGGGTCACCACCAGGATCTGGAGGGTTTCGGCGAGGCGGCCGAGCCGCTCGCCCACCGCCGCCGCCACCGCGCCGCCGATGCCGGAATCCACTTCGTCGAACACGATGGTGGGCGTCGGCGACACCCGGGCCAGCACCACTTTCAGCGCCAGCATGAAGCGTGACAGTTCGCCGCCCGAGGCGATCTTGCCCAGCGGGCCGGGGGGGCTGCCGGGATTGGTGGCGACCTCGAAGCCGACCGTGTCGAGGCCGTTGGCGCCCCAGGCGCTTTCCTCCAGGGCGGCGACGCGGGTCTGGAAGCGGGCCTTTTCCAGCTTCAGCGGCGGCAGCTCGGCGGCCACCGCGTGGTCCAGCGCGGCGGCGGCGGCGCAACGCGCCTTGGACAGGGCGCGGGCCAGTTCCACATAGGCGGTGCGGGCGGTCTGTTCCTCGCGGGCGAGGCGGGCGAGGTCGCCGCCGCCGCCCTCCAGCTCCGCCAACTGGCGGCCGAGGCGGTCCTTGAGCAGCACCAGCTCGTCGGCCGAAACCGCGTGCTTGCGGGCGGCCGAGCGCAGGCCGAACAGGCGCTCCTCCACCTTCTCCAGGTGGCGGGGGTCGAGGTCGATCTCGGCGGAGGCGCGTTCCAGCAGGCCGGCGGCCTCGGCGGCCTCGACGGCGGCGCGGTCCAGGGCGGCGATGACCCCGTCCAGCTTGCCCTCGGCCCGCTCGGCCACCCGCTCCAGGGCGCGCTGGGCGGTGCGCAAGGCGGCTTCCACCTCGCCGCGTCCGGTCAGGGCGGCTTGGGCGGCGTTCATGGCCTCCAGCAGCTTTTCGCCATGCATCATCACGGCGCGGGATTGGGCCAGGGCGGCTTCCTCGCCCGGCTTGGGGTCGAGGTCGCTGAGATCCTCGAACATCTGCCGCAAGCTCTCTTCCTCGGCGCGGGCCTTGGCCAGCGACGCCTCGGCCGTCACGCGGGCGGCCTTGGCGGCGCGCCAGCTCTCCCAGGCGGCGGCGGTGCGGGTCTTCTGCCCCGCCAGCCCGCCGAAGGCGTCCAGCACCCCCTGATGGGTGGCGGAGTCGAGCAGGCCGTGGCTTTCGAACTGGCCGTGAATCTCCACCAGCTCGTCGCCGACCCGGCGCAGCAGGCCGACGCTGACCGGCTGGTCGTTGACATAGGCGCGCGAGCGGCCGTCGGCGGTCAGCACCCGGCGCAGCACCAGCGGCGCGTCGCCGCCATCCATGTCCTGCTCGGCCAGCAGGACGCGGGCGGGATGACCAGGGGCGGGATCGAACTGGGCGGTGACCGAGGCTTGGGGCGCGCCGTGGCGCACCAGTCCCGACTCGGCGCGGGCGCCCAGCGCCAGACCGAGGGAATCCAGCAGGATGGACTTACCGGCGCCGGTCTCGCCGGTGAACACCGACAGGCCGGCGGCGAAGGACAGGTCGAGGCGCTCGATCAGAACGACGTCGCGGATCGAGAGCGAGATCAGCATTTACCAGAACACGGCCCAGTTGTACCAGCCGCCGCTGGTCTTGGCGGGATCGGCGGGCTTCTTGGGCGCCGCGGGCTTGCTCTTATCGGTGTCGTTGGACCAGAAGGTGAGCGAGTCGATCCAGGTCTTGTCCCTGGCCTTGCGGTTGGAGGGATCGGTGTTGCCGTGTTCGACGATGGAATAGGAGTCGTCGTACCAGTCGCTGCCGGGGAAATTGTGGCCCAGCACCGCGGCGGTCCGCTGCGCCTCGGCGTCCAGGCCCAGCGTCTCGTAGATTTCCACCATGCGGTGGAGCGCCTCGGCGACATGGGTGGTGGTCTGGTACTGCTCGGCCACTGCCTTGAAGCGGTTGAGGGCGGCCAGATACTGCTTGGTATGGAGGTAGTAGCGGCCCACCGCCATTTCCTTGCCGGCGATGTGGTCGCGGGCGAGGTCGATCTTCAGCTTGGCGTCGCGGGCGTAGCTGCTGGTGGGGAAGCGGTCCACCACCTCCTGCAGGGTCTTCAGCGCCATCTCGGTCATCTTCTGGTCGCGGCCCACGTCGGTGATCTGCTCGTAGTAGCACAGGCCCTTGAGGTAGTAGGCATAGGCGGCGTCGCGGTTGCCGGGGTGCAGCTGGATGAAGCGGTCGAGCCCGATGATGGCGTCGTCGTACCTGTTGCGCTCGTAGAGCACATAGGCTCCCATCAACTGCGCCTTGGTCGCCCAGGCCGAATAGGGATGCTGGCGGTCCACCTCGTCGAAGGCCAGGGCCGCCTTGGCGTATTCCTGGCTGTCCACCAGGTCCATGGCGGTGTTGTACAGCTCCTCCACCGGATGTTCGGCGTAGTCGTCCTTCTTGGTCGATGAGCAGGCGCTGACGAAAATCAGCGCGACCAGCGCGAGCGCCTTGGAATGATCGGACAACGTTGCGAAGGTCATGGAAACTCGTTCGGATGAAGGCTGCCTGCGAAGAGGCGGAACTATAACACGGCGGAGCCCGAGGGGAAGAGGCTACTCCCCTTCCTTATGGGTGATCGCTTGGCGCAGGCGGCGGACGCCCAGCCAGACGGCGCCGGCCACCACCGGCAGGCCGATCAGGCCGGCGAGGTCGGCGTTGACCGGCAGGCCGGCGGATTTGAGGCCCTTGGCTAGATAGCCGATCAGGCCCAGCAGGTAATAGCTGATGGCCACCACCGACAACCCCTCCACCGTCTCTTGCAGGCGCAACTGCAACTCGGCGCGGCGGTTCATGGATTTGAGCAGGTCGCGGTTCTTTTCCTCCAGCGCGATATCCACCCTTGTGCGCAGCAGGTCGCCGGCCCGCGACACCCGGGTGGACAGCAGCTGCTTGCGCTCGGAGACCGATTCGCAGGTCTTCATGGCCGGCCCCAGCCGGCGGTCGATGAATTCGGCGAAGGTCTGCAGGCCGGGGATGCGGTCTTCCCGCAATTCGGCGATGCGCTGGCCGACGATGGCGTAATAGGCCTTGGCGGCCGACAGGCGAAAGCCGGTGGCGGCGTCCAGGTGTTCGGCCTCGGCCGCCAGCCGGGTCAGGTGCTCCAGCAGTTCGCGGTCGTTCTGCCGAATCGTGGGATCGGCCAACTGGGTGACGATGCCGCCCAGCTCGCGGTCGATGCGGGCGATCTCGCCCGCCGCGTGACGGGCCAGCGGAAAGGCCAGCAGCGCCATCATGCGATAGGTCTCGATCTCCAGCAGCCGCTGCACCAGCCGCCCGGTCTGGCCCTTGGACAGGCCGAGGTCGCGCAGCACGAAGCGGCCGAAGCCGTCGGCGTGCAGGCGGAAATCGGTCCAGGCCTCGCCGGCCCCCCACAGCACCTTGGCGCCGATCATGGAATTGCCGTCGAACAGCGGCCCCAACTCGTCGGGCAGGTCCTTGGCCACCACCACGTGGACGCCGGTCATCACCTCGCCCGGCAGGCTCTCCAGCCAGTCGGCGGGGACGAGGTCCAGCGCGCTGGTCTGGAACGGGGCCTCGAACGGATCGGTGCGCAGGACGGTGTAGGTGGAGAACTCGCTGTGACGCTCCCAACGCAGGCGGAAGCCGCCCAGGTCGCGGGTGAGGTAGCCGGCGCCGTCGCCCGGCGGCTCGGCGCCGTGGCTGCCCAGCAGTTCGGCGAGATGGGCGCGCTCCGCGTCGGGGCTGCCATGGACCAGCGCCAATTGCGAGGCACGGACCGGCGCCGTCAGCACTTCGTAGGGACGGGCGTGAACCTCGCCGGCCAGGGCGCGCCGCTGGGCGTGTTCGCGGAAGTTCACCGTTCGGACTGGTACGCCTTCCGTCATTGCCCATATATCTCCGATGAGAGATGCTGACGGCTCAGGTGTACACTGTCTGATGCCGCGCTGCCAATTTCCTTCAGGAGCCTCCATGCCCCACGCCGCCATGGCCCATGAGCTGTTCTTCGATCGCGCCGGTCTCGACGAGACGGCCATCCGTCGGGCGGTGACCGAATCCCTTGCCGGAGCCGACGACGGCGAACTGTTCCTGGAATACCGCCAGTCCGAGACGGTGGTGCTGGACGACCGCCAGATCAAAAGCGCCAGCTTCGACACCGCCCTGGGCTTCGGCCTGCGCGCCGTGGCGGGCGAGGCTCATGGCTACGCCCATGGCACCGAACTGACCGAAGCCGCCATCCGCCGGGCCGGCGAGACGGTGAAGGCGGTGCGGTCGGGGCGTTCGGGCAAGCACGACCAGGGGCCGCATCGCGTCACCCGGCCGCTTTACACCTCGCTCAATCCGCTGGCGCTGGTGCCGTTCGAGGACAAGGTCAAACTGCTGGAGGAGATCGACGCCTATGCCCGCGCCAAGGATTCACGGGCGCGGCAGGTCTCGGCTTCGCTGTCGGGATCGTGGCAGGCGGTGGCCATCCTGCGGGCCGACGGGGCCTTGGCCGCCGACATCCGGCCCATGGTGCGCCTCAATGTCAGCGTCGTGCTGGGCGAGGGCGACCGCATGGAAACCGGCGGCCACGGCATCGGCGGCCGTGTCGCCTATGGCGCGGTGATGGGACTGTCTGACTGGCGCCACTGTGTCGACGAGGCGCTGCGTCAGGCCGACGTCAACCTCGGCTCGATCCCCGCCCCGGCCGGCGAGATGGCGGTGGTTCTGGGGCCGGGCTGGCCCGGCGTCATGCTGCACGAGGCGGTGGGCCATGGCTTGGAGGGCGACTTCAACCGCAAGTCCACCTCGGCCTTTTCCGGCAAGATCGGCCAGAAGGTCGCCTCGGCCGGCGTTACCGTGGTCGATGACGGCACCATGCCCGACCGGCGCGGCTCCATCTCCATCGATGACGAGGGCACGCCCTCGGCGCGCAACGTGCTGATCGAGGACGGCATCCTGGTGGGTTATCTCCAGGACCGCATGAACGCCCGGCTGATGGGCGTGGCGCCCACCGGCAACGGTCGCCGCCAGTCCTATGCCCACGCCCCGATCCCGCGCATGACCAACACCTTCATGCTGGCCGGCGACAAGGACCCGGGCGAGATCATCGCCTCGGTGGCCAAGGGCCTCTACGCCGTCAATTTCGGCGGTGGCCAGGTGGACATCACCAGCGGCAAGTTCGTGTTCTCGGCCTCCGAGGCCTATCTGATCGAGAACGGCAAGATCGGTCCGGCGGTCAAGGGCGCCACCCTGATCGGCAACGGCCCTGACGCCCTGACCCGGGTCAGCATGATCGGCAACGACCTGATGCTCGATCCCGGCATCGGCACTTGCGGCAAGGACGGCCAGGGCGTGCCGGTCGGGGTGGGACAGCCGACATTGCGCATGGACGGGTTGACGGTGGGCGGCACGGCGGTGTGATCCGTTGATCACCCGACTCCCATAGGCGAAGAATGCTTTGTAAACGCGGCGGATATGAGGTTCCTCATATACCGATGCGTCCATACCCACAGTAAATTTACAGGCCTACTCTTGAAATACCTTAAAGGGCTCGCCATCGGCGCCGGCCCTTTATTTTGAGGGTTGGTGGTCATGACAAAATACGGCCCCAAGGAAGGCCCCTGCGGTTGGGAACAGCGAACCGTTCCTCTGGAGCTGGAAGAGCTGCATCAGGTTTTGAACTGCGCCTCCGGGCGCGGCTGCAGCCACTGCGTGAGATGCAGCGAACAAGCCCTGGAGCAGTTTCTCGCTCTCGCCACCAAGGCTCGGATGTTCGGCTTTACCGCTATTGACCGTCTGGAGCTCGACATGGATTTCAGCGCGGCCTTCGGCCTGTGATCAGGCGGAAGAGGCCTTGACCATCCGGCCGAGCTCCGCCAGGCAGGCGGCGCGGTCGGGGCGGTAGTCGCACTCCTCCCACCAGGCCTCGATGCCGGCCAGCAGGCGTCCGATCTCCGGGCCATGGCCGACCCCCAGGGCCATGATGTCGCGGCCCTTGACCGGCAGGTCCA
Organism: uncultured Magnetospirillum sp.; assembly: GCF_903853455.1. Classification (GTDB taxonomy): domain Bacteria; phylum Pseudomonadota; class Alphaproteobacteria; order Rhodospirillales; family Magnetospirillaceae; genus Phaeospirillum. The sequence continues at coordinate 20,273 of NZ_CAINTR010000206.1, read as the reverse complement.
CCGGCACCCAATCGCGGGCGGTGTCGAGCGCCGCGACCCAGCCCTTGGTTTCGGCGGCCGACAGCCGCGCGTTCAGGCTGCGCCGTTCGGCCCAGGCCAGCAGCGTCAGGTCCCTGACCTCGTCGCCGCCCAGCCGGCGCAAGGCCCGGCGAAGGACGGCGGCATCCAGATCCGGCCCCATCGCCACCCTCGGCGCCGCCATGGCCGCCAGCCGCTTGGTCTGGCTTCCCGACAGCTTCAGCCGCTCGCCGGCCGCTTCGGCCCCGGCCTGGTCGGTGGTCAGCATGGCGGCCAGCCGGCGGATGGCATCGGGCTGGACCTCGTCGCGCGCCAGACCCCGGCTTTCCAGCCAGGACAGCACCCGCAGCCGGCCGAAATTCTTCGCGTCGGGCAGCAGATACGCCAGGATTCCCAGGCCGTACATGGTCAGCAGCACCGAGGCCGGGTCGTAGGCCAGCAGCAGGCGCAGCAATTCGCCGGCCACCCGCTCCCCGGACAGGGTGTTCAGCTTGTGCGCCATCTTGCGGCAGGCGACCAGGGCACGGTCGTCCATGTTGGTCCGCCGCCCGTAATGGGCATGGAAGCGGAAGAAGCGCAGCAGACGCAGCGCGTCCTCCTCGATGCGCTGGAAGGGGTCGCCCACGAAGCGCACCCGTCCGGCTCCCAGGTCGGCCAAGCCGTCGAAGGGGTCGTAGATGCGGCCCTGGGGGTCGGCCGACAGGGCGTTCATGGTGAAGTCGCGTCGCGAGGCGTCGACGCGCCAGTCGTCGGTGTATTCGATGCGGGCGTGGCGGCCGAAGCTTTCCACGTCCCGGCGCAGGGTGGTGATCTCGAAATGGGCCTTGCCGATCACGGCGGTGACGGTGCCGTGGTCGATGCCGGTGGGAATGGCGTGGATGCCGTGGTCGTCCAGCAGGGCCAGCACCCGCTCGGGCGGGTCGGGGGTGGCGATGTCGATGTCCTTGATGGGACGTTTCAGCACCGAATCGCGGACGCAGCCGCCGACGAAGCGCACATGGGCGCCGTCGGCGCCCAGCGCCCGGATCACCGCCTGGGTCTCGGGCGCCGCCATCCATTCCTGCGGCCCCAACAGGCCGATGGGGTCGCCGGGCTGAAGGCCGAGGGGCGAGTCACGCCCCAGCTTTTCCCTAACCGTCACGATGCGCCAGCACCTCGGACAGGTTGACCAGTATGCCGGCGGTGGCGCCCCAGATCAGTTTATCCCCCCAGGTCAGCGCCCAGAACGGCCGCTGGATGCCGCGAACCTCGCGGCGCTGCAATTGGTGGTTGGCCTGATCCAGCACGAAGTCCAGCGGGACCTCGAACACCTCGTCGACCTCGAAGGAATCGGGGGCCAGGGTGAAGGGCGGCGTGATCGCTCCCACCATGGGGGTGACGATGAAGCCGGTGCCGGTGGCCCAGTCGTCGAGGCGTCCCAGCACCTGCACCCGTTCGGGGGCAAGGCCCACCTCCTCGGCGGTTTCGCGCAAGGCGCAGGTCGCCGGGTCGCCCCGGTCCTCCGGTTCCAGCCGGCCGCCGGGAAAGCTGATCTGTCCGGGATGGTGGGCGAGGTGGGCGGTGCGCTTGGTCAACATGACGGTCAGGCCGTCGGGGCGCTCCACCAGCGGCACCAGCACCGCCGCCGCCGTCAAGCCGGTGGCGCGGTCGCCCCGGTCGCCGGGGCGCACCGCCCCGCCGTCGACCATGGCCTCCAGGGCCGCATCCGAACGGCCGCGCGGATCGTAGCCGAGCGCCAAGCTTCGAGCGATGCCCTCGCGCGTCAGTCGGAGGGGTCGAGCCTCCCCAATGGAAAAAATATCCCGCTGCTCCATAGACCGTAGACTTTCTCGCCTCCCAGGTCTTCCTCCCAACCCTGGGCCACCAGCTCATAGTACACGGATCGGGTCAGGCGCGCCTCCAATCCGTTTCTCACCATGACGTATGGGGAGGGCTCGTGGGTGCCTTCGCTTTCGACGATGCGCAAGGGATGCTGGGCATCGACGGAGACGATCTCGTCCATGTTGGTGCGGAAGCTGATGACTTTTTCGCGGCCGGAACCGGCGGTGAACATCTCCACCGCCATGAACGGGACGTCCTCCACCTGGATGCGGCCCATCTCGCCCGGCGTGATCAGCAGGTAGGTGCCGTCCTTGGCCCGGTGCAGCACCGAGGCGAACAGGCAGACCATCTCTTTGCGGTTGATCGGCGAGCCATGGTAGAACCAACGACCCTGGCGATTGATGCTGATGCCGAGATCGCCGCAATCGTCGGGCAGCTCTCCCTCGAAGTCCACGTCCAGGGAAGGCAGATCCACCAGCCGCTCCTTCGTCATTTCAGGTGTCCCCACATGACCATCTCGCCTCCTTCCGATACCGCCGGACCGGCTTCCATCGCCGCCATCGAGGCATTGGAAGCCCGTCTGGCCGAGGCTCGGGCAGGCATCGGCCGCGTCATCTTCGGGCAGGACCGCGTGATCGACGAAACTCTTATCACGCTGCTGGCGGGGGGTCACGCCCTGTTGATCGGTCTTCCCGGCCTGGCCAAGACCCGGCTGGTGCAAAGTCTCGGTACCGTGCTGGGCCTCGCCGACAAGCGGGTTCAGTTCACGCCCGACCTGATGCCTGCCGATATATTGGGATCGGAAGTGCTGGAGGAAAGCCCTACCGGGGCTCGGGCCTTCCGATTCATCAAGGGGCCGGTGTTCTGCCAACTGCTGATGGCCGACGAGATCAACCGCGCCAGCCCGCGCACCCAGTCGGCGCTGCTCCAGGCCATGCAGGAGCGCCGGGTCAGCATCGCCGGTGTTTCCCACCATCTGCCGGCGCCGTTCCATGTGCTGGCCACCCAGAATCCGCTGGAGCAGGAGGGTACCTATCCGCTGCCCGAGGCCCAGCTCGACCGCTTCCTGATGCAGATCGACGTCGGCTATCCCGACGCGCCAGCCGAGCGGCGCATGCTGATCGAGACCACCGGCGCCGCCGAGGCGCAAGCCGAGACGGTGATGACCGCCGCAGAATTGCTGGCGGCGCAGGATCTGGTGCGGCGCATCCCGGTGGGCGACGGCGTGGTCGACGCCATCCTCGCCCTGGTGCGGGCAGGACGGCCGGAAAGCTCGGAGTTGGCGCTGGTCAAGCGGGCCGTGGCCTGGGGACCCGGCCCGCGCGCCGCCCAGGCGCTGATGCTGGCGGTGCGCGGCCGTGCCCTGATCCAGGGGCGTCTCAGCCCCTCGCTCGACGACGTCGCCGCCCTGGCGCCGCCGGTGCTGCGTCACCGCATGGCGCTGGGCTTCGCCGCCCGCGCCGACGGGGTGACCATGGACGCGGTGGTGACGGCGCTGATCGGGACCATCGGGTAGGAGGACGGGAAATGAGGCTGCTGTGTCTCGTGCTGGCTCTGATGCTGAACGGTGCCGCCGCCTGGGCGCTGGACCCCGCCACCACCGGCGTGGTGGTGCTGCACGGCAAATGGGGCGACCCCTCCACGGTGCGGCCCATCGGCGAGGCGCTGGAAGCGGCCGGCTACACCGTGACGCGCCCGGCCATGCCGTGGGCGGGCTATCGCGGCTACGACAAGAGCTATGACGGCGCCATGGACGAAGTGGCCCAGGCGGTCGCCGACCTGCGGGCCAAGGGGATGCGCCGGGTGGTGGTGGCCGGCCACAGCCTGGGCGGCAACGGGGCGCTGCACTACGCCACCCTGGATTCCACCCTGGCGGCGCTGGTCCTGGTGGCGCCGGCCCATACCCCGGAAGCCCCGCATTACGCGGAAACGGTGGGAAGCAATGTCAGGACGGCGCGGGAGATGGTCGCCGCCGGCCAGGGCGGCGACAGCGGCTCCTTCCTGGATCTGAATAGCGGGGGACGCAGTCGGATGGAGCATATTCCGGCCAGCATCTATCTGTCCTACTCGGCCCCCGATGGGCCGGGAGCGATGTCGCTGGCGGCCCCCAACGTCAAGGTGAACCGGATCGCCTGGGTGGCGCCGTCGGACGATCCCGCCACCGAGGTCTTCGCCAGGCTGGTGGCTCCCCGGCTGCCGTCATCGGTTCAATTGGACCGCATCGACGTCGCCAGCGACCATATGGGCGCCCCGGCGGCCTCCACCGCCGCCATCGTCCAGTGGCTCAACGCCTTGCCGAGCGAATAGAGAGGCGATGCCGCACCAGGCCCAACATCTGGCGGCCCTGCTGCCGCCGCTGCTGGTGGCGGCGCGGCGCATCGCCGCCACGGTGGCCCAGGGCGCCCATGGCCGCCGCCGCACCGGGCCGGGCGAGACCTTCTGGCAGTTCCGCCACTCCCAGCCGGGCGACGCCGCCAGCGCCATCGACTGGCGGCAATCGGCCCGCTCCGACCATCTGTTCCTGCGCGAGAGCGAATGGGCGGCGGCCCAGACGGTATGGCTGTGGCGCGACGGCTCGGCCTCCATGGACTGGCGCTCCGGCCGCGACCTGCCGGCCAAGCGCGAGCGCGCCGAGCTGCTGGTTCTGGCCCTGGCGGCGCTGTTGTTGCGCGGCGGCGAGCGGGTGGCGCTGCTGTCGGGGGCCTTGCCGCCCACCACCGGAGCGGGGGCGCTGGAGCGGCTGGCGGCGGCGCTGGAACGGGAGCGGGAGGACTCAAACACCGACACCCAACACCTTCCTCGCCATGCCACCGTGGTGCTGGTGGGTGACTTCCTGATGCCGTTGGAGGAAAGCGCCGGACGGATCGGCCGGCTGGCCGCGGCCGGGGTTCTGGGCCATCTGGTCCAGGTGCTGGATCCCGCCGAGGAGAGCCTGCCCTACGAGGGCCGGGTCCGCTTCCTGGGGCTGGAGGGCGAGGGCGAATTGCTGGCGCGCCGCGCCGAGGACCTGCGCGCGCCCTATGTCCAGCGGCTGGCCGACCATCGCGACGGGCTGGCCGCCCTGGCGCGCTCCGTCGGCTGGAGCTTCGCCACCCACCGCACCGACCAGCCGCCGCAGCATGCCCTGCTGGCGCTGTACGGCCAGATGGCGGAGCGGCGGTCATGATGGCTCGCCTTCGTCATTCCCGCGAAGGCGGGAATCCATGGCGCCGCCAATATAATCCCTCCCATTCGGCGCTTGTGCCCGTCCCGGCATGGACCCCCGCTTTCGCGGGGGTGACGAGGGAAAATATCTCGTTCGCCGCCCGGCGCTTGAGGGGCTGCAAACCGACCGAAGGGAGTTGCGGCCAAGGGCCGGCGCGCCTTGTGGCGCGGAAGCCAAGGCGAACGGAGTTCGCCGCCCGGCGCCTGAGGGGCTGCAAACCGACCGAAGGGAGTTGCGGCCAAGGGCCGGCGCGCCTTGTGGCGCGGAAGCCAAGGCGAACGGAGTTCGCCGCCCGGCGACTGAGGGGCATGATATGAGTCTCGCCTTCGCCGCGCCGTGGGCGCTGGGGCTGCTGGCGTTGCTGCCGCTGTTGTGGCGGCTGTTGAAGGTGACGCCGCCCGAGCCGGTGCTGGTGCGCTTTCCCGCCATCCGGCTGCTGCTGGGGCTGGAGCGGCGGGAAGAGAGCGCCGCCAGCACGCCGCCCTGGCTGCTGGCCCTGCGCCTGGTCCTGATGGCGGCGCTGATCCTGGCGGCGGCGCGGCCGCTGCTGGACCCGGCCAAGCCGCGCAGCCGCGCCGACGGCGCGCTGATCGTGGTGGTGGACGACGGCTGGGCCGCCGCCCGCGACTGGCCGGCGCGCCAAGCCTTCCTCGACACAATGCTGGCGGGAGCCGAGCGGGAGGCCCGGCCGGTGCTGCTGCTGGGGACCGCGCCGCCGGCCGATGGCGGGCCGCTCGCCGTTCCCCGGCTGATGCCGGCCGCCGAGGCGCGCGCCGGCCTGAGCGGGCTGGAACCCAAGTCGTGGCCCACCGACCGCCGCGCCGCGCTGGCGGCGGTCAAGGCGCTGCCCGGTCTCACGGTGGCGCGGGTGGTGTGGCTGAGCGACGGGCTGGGCGGTGCCGGCGCCGGTGATCTGGCGCGGGCGCTGCAATCCCTCGGCGGCGGGCTGGAGCTGGTCAGTGGCCGCAGCGGGCGGCAATTGCTGCCGCCGGCCGAGGATTCGCCGCCCGACCGCCTGGCGGTCACCGTCCGGCGGCTGGCAGGCGACGGGTCGGAGCCGGTTGTTGTGCGCGGCCTCGACGCCGCCGGAACCGTGCTGGCGCGCGAGGAGGCCGGTTTCGAGGCGGGCCAGTCCTCGGCGACGGTGTCCTTGATTCTGCCGGTGGAGCTGCGCAACCGGCTGGCGCGGCTGGACCTGGAGGGCGAGCGGGGAGCCGGTTCGGTGGTGCTGCTGGACGAGCGCTGGCGGCGGCGCTCGGTGGGACTGGCCGGCGGCGACCGGGCCGGCGGCGCGCCGCTGCTCGACCGGCTTTACTACGTGGAGCGGGCGCTGACCCCCTATGCCGATCTGCGGCGCGGCGAGTTGAGCGAGCTGCTGGGTGACGACGCGCCCAGCGTGTTGATCCTGGCCGACCTGCCTTTAAGTCCCGGCGCCACGGCCGACCGTCTGACGGCGCTGGTCGAGCAGGGCCATGTGCTGGTGCGCTTCGCCGGGCCGCTGCTGGCCCAGGCGGCGACCGGGGCAGGGGGAGGAGACCCGCTGCTGCCGGTTCCCTTGCGCGACGGCGGCCGCGCCATGGGCGGCGTGATGTCGTGGACCACGCCCATGGCGCTGGCGCCGTTCGCGGACGGCAGCCCCTTCCTTGGCCTTAGCCCGCCGGCCGAGGTCGAGGTCAAGGCCCAGGTTCTGGCCGAACCCGGCCTTGATCTGGCGTCCCACAGCTGGGCCTCGCTGGCCGACGGCACGCCGCTGGTCACCGCCCGGCGGCTGGGCAAAGGCTGGGTGGTGCTGGTCCATACCGGCGCCGACGCCGAATGGAGCAATCTGGCGCTGTCGGGCTTGTTCGTCGACATGCTGCGCCGGCTGGTGGCGCTGTCCCAGGGAACCGGCGTGCCGGCGGTGGCTGCGTCGTTGTCGCCGGCGGAGGTGCTGGACGGGTTCGGCCGCCTCGTCGCCCCCGGCGGCGCCGTCGCTCCCCTGACCCAGGATGCCTCGCCGGGGCCGCGCCATCCGCCCGGCCTCTACGGACCCGCCGACGGGCGGGTCGCCTTCAATCTGGCGCCTCGGCTGGAGCCGCCCCGACCGCTGGAACCGCCGCCCGGCGTCACCGTCATCGGGTTGGAGGGCCGCCGGAGCGAGGTCGATCTGGGGCCGGCCCTGTTGGTCCTCGCCCTGCTGCTGGTCCTGGCCGACGGGGTGGCGACCTTGTGGCTGCGCGGCGTGCTGCGGCGGGCGGTGCCGTTGGCGTTGCTGGTGCTGCTGGCGGCGGTGCCGGCCCGGGCGGACGAGAATGCGCTGGACGCGGCGCTGGCGACCCGGCTGGCCTGCATCAAGACCTTCGACGCCGCCATCGACCGCGATTGCCTCGCCGGGCTGAAAGGGTTGTCGGAGGTCATCGCCATGCGCTCCACCGCCAATCTGGCCGAGCCCATGGCGGTGGACCTGGACCGCGATCCGGTGGTGTTCTTCCCGCTGCTGTATTGGCGGATCAGCCCCAATCAGCGTCCGCTGTCGCCCGCCGCTGTCGACAAGCTCAACGCCTACATGGCCCATGGCGGGCTGATCGTGTTCGACACCGCCGACGAGGGCCAGCCCGCCGCCGGTCCCGACACCGCCGAGCTCAACCGCCTGCGTGCCCTGGTCCAGGGGCTGGCGCTACCGCCGCTGATGCCGCTGGCGCCCGACCATGTGCTCAACCGCGCCTTCTACCTGCTGAAGGAGGCGCCGGGCCGCTGGGACGGCACCACGGTGTGGATCGAGCCGCCGGGGGCGTCGGCCGGCAATGACGGGGTCTCGCCGGTGGTGCTGGGCGGCAACGACTGGGTGGGGGCCTGGGCGGTGGACGAGCGCGGCCGGCCGCTGCACGCGGTGGTGCCGGGCGGCGAGCGTCAGCGCGAGATGGCCTATCGCTTCGGGGTCAATCTGGTGATGTACGCCCTGACCGGCAATTACAAGGCGGATCAGGTCCACCTGCCCGCCATCATGGAGCGGCTGGGGCGATGAGCCAAACTTGCAGCCAGAGTGGCCTTTCTCTCCCTCTCCCGCTTGCGGGAGAGGGGCGGGGTGAGGGCGGCTCGCGCGGCAGCGCGGGCCTCGCGCCAGCGAAGGAGTCGGATGGCGCGCTGCACGCGCAGGCGTGCGACCATATGTTTGCCGGCGAAGCCGGCGCGCGCGCGCGCTCACCCGCCTCGCTTGCGCTCGGCCCCCTCTCCCGTGGGACGGGAGAGGGGCATTCCGTGGACAATCCACAATGACATCTTCCCTGACCTTCGCTCCCCTGATCCCCTGGCCGGTGCTGGCCGGGCTGGTTCTGCTGGCCCTGGCGGTGGGCGGGCTGGGGATCGCGCGCGGCGGCCGGGCCGGCTGGCTGCGGCTGTTGGTGATGGGCGTCATCGCGGTGGCGCTGGCCAATCCCCGCCTGATCGCCGAGCGGCAAACGCCGCTGCCCGACATCGCCCTGGTGGTGGTGGACCAGACCCTGTCGCAAGCCATCGGCGACCGCCCGGCCCAGACCGAGGCCGCCCTGGCCGAGCTGCGCACCCGCCTCGGCCGGCTGGCCAATCTGGAAGTGCGGGTCGAGCGGGTGACCAGCCCTCCCGGCCAGGACGAGGGCACCCGCCTGTTCGCGGTGGTCGAGCGTGCCCTGGCCGATGTGCCGCGCCGCCGGCTGGCCGGGGTGGTGATGATCACCGACGGCCGCGTCCACGACGTGCCGGCCGATCTCGGGCGCTCGCTGGGGGCGCCGGTGCATGTGCTGCTGACCGGGGCGCCGGGCGAGCGCGACCGGCGGCTGGTTGCCGGTCAGAATCCCGGCTTCGGCCTGGTCGGGCGCAGCGCCACCTTCGGCTTTTCGGTGGAGGATCCGGGGGCGACCGGCGAGGCCATGGTGGCGGTCCGCGTCGACGGCCAGCCCTATGCGGTGATGAGCGTGCCGCTCAATCGTCCCGCCACCCTGGAGGTTCCCATCCGCCATGCCGGCCAGAACGTGGTCGAGCTGGAGGTCGAGCCCGGCGCGTCCGAGCTGTCGCTGCTGAACAACCGCACCGCCGTCGCCATTTCGGGGGTGCGCGACCGCCTCAAGGTGCTGCTGATCTCGGGCGAGCCCCATGCCGGCGAGCGCACATGGCGCAACCTGCTGCGGGCCGATCCGGCGGTGGACCTGGTCCATTTCACCATCCTGCGGCCGCCGGAAAAGGACGACCGCACCCCCATTCGTGAATTGTCGCTGATCAGCTTTCCCGTGCGCGAGCTGTTCGAGGAGAAGCTGGCCGACTTCGATCTGGTGATCTTCGACCGCTATCGCCGCCGGGGCGTGCTGGCGGCGGCCTATTACCGCAATCTGGCCGAATATGTACGGCATGGCGGCGCCTTGCTGGTGGCGGTGGGGCCGGAATTCGCCGAGGCCGGCGGCATCGCCGATTCCGCCCTGGCCGAGGTGCTGCCGGCCAAACCCACCGGCGGTCAGGTCGCCGCCGCCTTCCGTCCTTCCGTCACCGAGATCGGGCGGCGCCATCCGGTCACCGCCGGCCTGCCGGGCTCGAAGCCGGGCGACGCCCCGTGGGGCGACTGGATGCGCCTGATCGAGGTGAGCCCGCCGCGCGGCACCACCGTCATGGCCGGGCCGGAAGCGCGGCCGCTGGTGGTGCTGGACCGGGTGGGGGAGGGGCGCGTCGCCATGGTGCTGTCCGACACCATCTGGCTGTGGGCGCGGGGCTGGGAGGGCGGTGGCCCCCACGGCGAATTGCTGCGCCGTCTCGCCCACTGGCTGATGAAGGAGCCGGACCTGGAGGAGCACGCGCTGAAGGCCGAGATCGCCGCCGGACGCCTGACCGTCACCCGCCGCAGCCTGGAGCAAGGCTTCGCCTCGGTCACGGTCACCGCCCCCGACGGCACCGCCCGGACGCTGGCGCTGGCGGATCAGGGCGACGGCAGCGCCATCGGCCTGCTGCCGGCGGCGGAGCCGGGGCTGTGGCGGGTGGCCGACGACAGCGGGCTGACCGCCATCGCCGCCGCCGGCTCGCCAGCTCCCCTGGAACTGGCCGAACTGACCGCCAGCCCCGACCGGCTGGCTCCGGTCGCCGCCGCCACCCATGGCGGCCTGTCGTGGTTGGCGAAAGGCGGCGTGCCGGAGTTGCGCCGCGTCGGTCCCGGTGTCGGACCCGATGCCGGGCGCGGTTGGATCGGACTGGTGGAGCGCGGCGACCATGTGGTCGAGGGTGTTCGTGAAATTCCCCTGTTGCCGGCCCTGGCGTTCCTGCTGCTGGGCCTGGGGGGACTTCTGGCGGCGTGGCGGATCGAGGGGAAACGATGACATTTCCCCGTCATCGGCCGATTCGATTTGGAATATCGGATTTGCTGATGTAAGGAGTTCTTACCTATAGGTTAACGCGGGTCGGGTGGATAAACTGCACCCGCCCAAAGAAGGCAGCAGGTCATCCGAAACGGAGGGGGGACGGAGGACAGTGGCGGACGAGCGAGCGATTCCGGTAACCGGTAAACGGATCAAGGCCCTGGGGCGTGCGGTTTCGTGGATGATTCCTGAATGGCAGGTCTTCATTCGTCGTCCCGATGGCACGGCGGAGCAGTTCCGCTTTACCCGCAAGCGTCAGCTGGCGATCATCGCCGGGATGTGCGTCATCGCCATCTGGGCCGGCACCGTGTCCACCCTGCTGACCCGTCAGCCCGACGAAATCGCCGCCAAGGAACGTCGTCTGGAAGAGATGATGGCCGCCACCCGCGCCGCCCAGTATCGCTTGGCCTCGTCGCAGAAGATGGTCGCCGACATCGCCCACGAGGTGGATCTGGTCCACACCAATCTGCTGGTTCTGGCCGAATCCAACGCCGCGCTGGCCAAGGACCATCCGGCCGGCAAGCCGGTGCTCGCGGCGGCCCGGTCGCGCGTCGGCGCCGAGCCCGCCTGGAACGAGGACGGCCAGCCCGCCAGCGACGAGGCCCGCGCCGTGCGCGAGCAGGTGCGGCGGCTGGAAGGTTCGCTGGAGCGGCTCAAGCTGGCCTATGCCCAGGCGGTGCAGAACACCGACGATGCCGCCTCGTCGCGGATCTTCGACGCCGAGAAGATGCTGTCGCGGCTGGGGATCGACGCGCGCCAGCTGTTCGACCGTCAGCAGCGCGACGGCGGCGGCCGGGGCGGCCCGTTCATTCCGGTGGTGGCCTCCGCGTCCGGCGACACCGGCCTTTCCAGCCTGATGGATCGGCTCGATCACTGGAGCGGGATCAAGGCGGTGATGCAGAAGATGCCGCTGGGCGAACCGCTGCGCGTGGATTACGAGGTCAATTCCGGCTTCGGGGGGCGCAGCGATCCGCTCAACCACCGGGCCGGCATCCATGAAGGCGTCGATCTGGGAGCGCCATTCGGCAGCTCGGTCTACGCCACCGGCGAGGGCGTGGTCGAATCCGCCGGTCCCCGCGACGGCTACGGGCTGACCATCGAGATCGACCATGGCGGCGGCGTTTCCACCCGCTACGCCCATCTGTCGCGAATCAAGGTCAAGGAAGGCCAGAGGGTGACTCGCGCCACCGTGATCGGTATGCTGGGGAACACCGGGCGGTCCACCGGGCCTCATCTGCATTACGAGGTTCGGTTGTCGGACACGCCCAAGGACCCCCTCAAGTTCATCGCGGCAGGTGAAGATGCTCCCAAAGCTTGGTAAGGCCTTCGGCGCGGTTTCCGCGGCGGCCCACAACGCCTCCCGTCATTCGTCGGGGCTTCCGCTGTCGGTGATTGGGCCGGACGTCAAGATCGTCGGCAACATCATCACCCAGGGCGAGATGCAGATCGACGGCCAGGTGGAAGGCGATATCTCGTGCCAGCGCCTGTTGGTGGGCGAGGGCGGCCGCATCACCGGCGAGGTCACCGCCGAGGTCGTGCAGGTGCACGGCGAACTGACCGGCAAGATCAACGCCTCGACCGTCCTGATCACCAAGTCGGGACGGGTGACCGGCGACGTCACCCAGGACAGCCTGGAGATCGAGGTCGGCGCCTCCATGGAAGGCCGCCTGATCCGTCGCGGCGGCGTCAAGGCGCTGGAGCAACTGCCCGCCAACAAGGGCAACGGCGCGGCCGAACCGGCGCAGATCGCCCCGCCCCAGGCCAAGCCCGACCTGACCCAGGACGCAGCCGGTACCGCCTGACCGTGATCACCGTCCATGGCGTCGTCGATGGAAGCCCGGTCTCCGGCGGGGTCGAGAGCGTCACCGCCCAGTCCCTGTGGATCGACCTGCTGCGGCCGTCGCCGGACGAGGTGGCGACGGTGGCGGCGGTCACCGGCATTCATGTTCCGACCCACGAAAAGATGCAGGAGATCCAGGCCTCCAGCCGTCTGAGCCGGCGCGGCGACGCCCTGGTGGTGACGGTGCCGGTGCTGACCGGCTCCGGCGGCTTCGAGCCGCGCAATTCGCCGGTCACCTTCATCCTGGCCGGCCGGCGGCTGGTGACGGTGCGCTACGACACGCCCCACGCCTTCACGACCTATCTGGACGCGCTGGCCTCGGGCGAGCAGGGCCTCGGCTCGGCCGGCGAGATCCTGCTGGATCTGATGGAAGCGGTGGTCGACCGTATCGCCGACGTGCTGGAAGGGCTGGGCGGCGGTCTCGACGCCATGTCCCATCGCGTCTTCCACCAGCACACCCAGGACAACAAGCGCCGCCGCGCCACCTCGCGCGAGTTGGAGGCGCTGCTGCGCGCCATCGGCCGCAACGGCGACCTGTCGAGCAAGGCGCGCGAGACGCTGCTGGGGCTGAAGCGCATGGTCGCCTTCCTGCCCCATGGCGACGAGCCGTTGGGGGTGACCGGTGCCGCCCGCCGGCTGGAGACCATCGGCCACGACGTCCAGTCGCTGGCCGAATACGTGGATTTTCTCGGCAACAAGATCAACTTCCTGTTGGACGCTACCCTGGGGGTGATCAACATCCAGCAGAACCAGATCATCAAGCTGTTCACCATCATGTCGGTGCTGTTCCTGCCGCCCACCCTGGTGGCCAGCTGGTACGGCATGAATTTCAAGAACATCCCGGAATTGCAGTGGGATTATGGCTACGCCTACGCCGTCGCCCTGGCGATCTTCGCCGCTCTGCTGCCCTACTGGCTGTTCAAGCGCAAGGGCTGGATGTAGGACGTCGCCCAGCCGGACACTTTACGGATGGGGTGGCCAGGGTGAGAAAGCCACAGCCACCAAGCCCATCTCGCGCCCGCCCGCCGGGCGATCCAGCTCCGGCGAGTCCCGACATTTATTGTAGAGATTCCTGACTTGCCATCGACACGCACGCAAGACACCATGCTATCGTCTGGTCGTCGCTAGGCCGTTAGGGGAGGGGTGCCGGTGGGTTCCAGTGTTTTCCGCGTGCGGCTGCGCGTCGGCATCGCGGTGATGTTTCTCAGCGTCATGCTGCCGCTCACCGGGTTGATGACCGCCGTCCTCTATCGGCAGAACTCCCAACTTGCGGTGCAGTTGGCGGAAACCGCCATGAGCAGCGCCACCAACGACGTGGTGGCGGGGGTGCGTTCGTTGCTGGGGCCCATGGCGCGGGTGGTGGACCTGTCGGTGGCGTTCGGCAAGGCCGAGGGCGAATCGCTTCGTCGGCTCGACGGCCTGCGGCCGCTGGTGGACGAACTCGACAAATTCACCGACCTCTACGCCCTGTATTTCGGTTTCGGCCGCGACGGTGCCTTCTACGAGGTGATCCGGGTGCCGCCGCCGGGCCAGGGCGACGGGCTCAAGGGCCGCCACCCGCCGCCCGAGGCCCGCTATGTGCTGCGCATCATCGACACCGTCGACGGCGAGCGGGTCGACAGCTGGATCTACATCGCCAAATGGGGCGAGGTGGTGGGGGTGGAGCGGCCGCCCAAGGCGGTCTACGACCCACGCCAGCGGCCCTGGTACAAGACCGCCCTGGCCACGCGGGAGATCGCCACCTCGGGCCTGTATGTGTTCAGCAGCATCGGGCGGCCGGGCCTGACCTTGTCGCGCCAGTTGGCCACCGACGACGGCGCGGTGATCGGGGTGTTCGGCGCCGACCTGTCCACCGAGACCCTGTCGCGGGTCCTGGCCGAGCACCGGGTCGGCGGCAGCGGCGTGGTGTTCATCCTGGACGAGGAGCAGCGCCTGCTGGGCCATCCCCAGCCCGAACGCACCCTGGTGCAAGAGGGCGGGCAGGTGCAGATCGTCAAGGCGGTGGACTTTTCCGACCCAGTGCTGGCCGACGCCGTCCGCAAACGCGCCGCCGGGGCCGGTGACCGCTTTCGCGCCCCGCTGGGGCCGGACGGCGAGGAATACATGGTCTCGTTCACCCACTTCCCCGAGGATTTCGGCAAGGACTGGACCATCGGCGTCATCGCCGCCGAGCGCGATTTCGTCGGCCCCTTGCGCCGCGCCAGCGCCATGATCGTGCTGATCGGCAGTGTCTTCCTGATCCTCGCCAGCATCGCGGTGGTGTGGGTGTCGCGGCTGCTGACCCAGCCCATCCAGGCGCTGACCGCCGAGACCGACCGCATCCGTAATCTGGATCTGACCAGCGAGGTCAAGGTGCGGAGCTCGGTGGTGGAGGTCCAGACCCTGGCCGAGGCGCTGGGAACCATGAAGACGGCGCTGCGGAGCTTCGGCGCCTACGTGCCCAAGGGCGTGCTGAAGGGCATCATCGAAACCGGCATCGGCACCGAGGTCGGCGGCGAGCGCCGCCAGTTGACCATCCTGTTCACCGACATCAAGGACTTCACCGGTATCAGCGAGAACATGGTCCCCGAGGACCTGCTGCACCACCTGTCGGTCTACCTGGAGGGCCTCTCGGCGGTGGTCGGCGCCCATAACGGCGCCGTCGATAAATTCATCGGCGACGCCGTCATGGCGTTGTGGAACGCGCCGCAATTGGACCCCGACCATGTGGCCAATGCCTGCCGCGCCATGCTGGCTGGCCGAGCCACCATCCGCCGGCTCAATATCGAGCTGGTCGCCAACAACTATCCGCCCATGCCGACCCGTTTCGGCCTGCACACCGGCATGGTGGTGGTGGGCAACGTGGGCTGCGCCGACCGCATGCAGTACACGGCGCTGGGCGCGGCGGTGAACCTGGCCTCCCGCGTCGAATCCCTCAACAAGCGCTTCGGCACCGAGATGCTGGTCACCGGCGCGGTGGAGGACGTGGTGCGCGACCGCTTCGTGTTCCGGCCGCTGGGGCCGGTGGTGGCGTCCGGCACCACCGTCCCGGTGTTGCTGTTCGAGCTGGTGGGCGCCGTCGGCGACGTCCCCCACGCGGCGAGCCCCGCCGAACTGGCCGACGTCGCCATCTGGCGGGAGGCCTTCTCGGCCTATGTGGACGGCGACTGGGCTACCGCCGCCGAAGGCTTCCGGGCCTATCTGATCCGACATCCCGACGATGCCGCCGGCCGGCTGCTGCTGGACCGCACCCAGGTCAACGCCGCCGACCCCGACCGGGCGGAGTTCGCCATTCACTTCACCGAGAAATAGGCCATGGCCCGCTTGCTGATCCCCCTTCTGATGCTGGTCGTCGCCATCGCCCTGCCGGCGCGCGCCGAGGACGTTCCGCTCGACATCGCCCTCGCCCATGCCCAGCCCCAGGACGCCGCCACCGATCCCGCCGCCGCCATCGCCTCGGAGTTCCGGCATCGGCTGGGGGAGCTGAGCGGTGGAGCCCTGCGGGTCGGCATCTTCCCCGACGGCCAGTTGGGCGGCAACCGCGACATGGCCAAGCTGGTGATGCAAGGGGTGATCTCGTCGGCGCTGGTGACCGTCGGCGGCATCGCGCCGTTCTATCCGCTGATCACGGTCACCGGCATGCCGTTCGCGCTCGACAACCCGGAGGCTGCCTACGCTCTTTACGACGGCCCGTTCGGCCGCGCCCTGGCGGCGGACATGGAGCGCCGCACCGGCGTGGTGGTGCTGGGGTTCGGCGACGCCGGCGGCTTCCACGTCATCACCAATTCGCGCCACCCCATCCACTCTCCCGCCGACATGGCGGGTCTCAAGATCCGCACCATTCCCGGCTACGACGCGCTGGACGCCATGATTCGCGGCTTGGGCGCCATCCCGGTGAAGGTGTCGTCGCGCGAGGAATTCCAGTCGCTGGAAACCCATATCATCGACGGCCAGACCAATCCGCCCTCGGTGGTGCTGGGCCGGCACTATTACCATGTGCAGACCTACGCCACCCTGACCGGGCACCTTTACGCCCCCTATGTGTGGATCTTCAATCGCGACGCCTTCAACCGGCTGTCCGCCGCCGAGCAGGATCAGGTCCGCGAGGCCGCCCGTCTGGCGATCACGGCCGGCCGGGCGCTGAGCGGCCGGCTGGACCACTCGGAGCTGGGTGCCGCCGGCCTCGGCAAGCGCATGGACGTCTACGCCCCCAGCCCGGCGGAGCGTGCCGCCTTCAAGGCCGCGACCCAGCCCAAGGTGGCGGCGGCCCTGGCCAAGACCCTGGGCGAGGACGGGATCCACCTGCTGACCGAGTTCACCGAGGCGGCGCGTCAAGCCAACGGGGCGGCGAGATCTGGTGTTACTCCTCTCCCCCGTAGCATTCGCTGAAATCGGGACAGACGTCGCAGACCGGCGATTTGCATATATAGACGCCCTCGGCCTGGCACATCTCGCGGTAAAAGAACTTTTTCCAGCGCATGCCCCGGACGTTGCGCGCCGCCAGGGCCGGGAAATGCCGGTGAAGCATGTCGGACAGCTCCTTGCGGTTGCGCAGGCCCAGGCTGTGCCAAAGATGCTCCGGCGCCAGGGACCGCCGCGCCACCATATGGGCCAGCCAGTCCTCGATCTCGGTACCCTCGGCGCGGCCGTCCAGCAGCAGGGTGCGGAAATCCGGCTCCTCGAGGGCGTCCGCGCCGGGACCGGCGTCGGCGGCCACCAGATCGTCGATACCGACGGCGCCGGCGAACGCCGTCCGCAGCAGCCGGTCGAGCGTCGCCCGGTCCAGGCCGAGCGCCTCGGTCAGCGGGCGGTTTTCCGCCGCCGCCATGGCCGTGGCGATGACCGAGGCCAGCACATGACGGTCGAAGGGATCGAAGGGACTCTCGCCCGCCATCAGGCCGTCATAGACATCCGGGGCCTTGACCATCGCGCTTACTATCGCCACCTGTCTGCCTTTCCATTGGTGTCGCGGTGCGACCCGGGGGCGCCGGGTCGTGCCCCAGAAAGATGGGAGCTGTCGTCGGCCGTGGCAAGCGGGTCGATTGGCCGGACGGCCGGCGAGCGGGCTCTTCTTGCCGTGGTGTCGGCTCTATCGATAAGGTGTGTCGTAGTATAGTGACAGTTCATTGCGACGGTGACGCCGTTATGTCTTGGGGTAATATGACGAGTATCAAGGGAAATCCTGTAGTCATGACGTTTTTCGTTATGTGGGTTGACTCCATTCCGGCGGAGTTGTTCAGATAATCTCTGTTGTGATGATTGACGGGTCCGGGTTTCGGAATAATATTGTCCAACGGAACGGCGCTCTGCCGGGCCTTGTTTTTCCAGTCGGAGAATTCCCATGAAGCTCAGCGCGCGCAATGCCCTTAAGGGCAAGGTCGTCGATATTGCCAAAGGGCAGGTTGTCGCCAAGGTGAAGATCGACATCGGCGGCCAGACGATCACCTCGCTGGTCTCGGTCGACGCCGTCGACGACCTCGCCCTCAAGGTCGGCGACGAGGTCCAGGCCATCATCAAGTCTTCCGAAGTGATCATCGGGAAGTAACCCGCCGTCACGGGTCGACGGTCCAAGGCCCCGGCATGTCCGGGGCCTTGGCGTTTCGCCTCGCCCCCCCGATAATTGCCGCGACCGTATTGTTCATCGACGAAAGGGTGAATCTCTTCCCTGCGGCGGGCTGCTCCATGCCATATTGGGCAAGACCTTGCCTTGACGCTTCCCCATGGCGACGCCAGCATCCATACTAAGGTCAGGGCGGCCTTTGGGATGGATTGTCCGCAGCCAACAACCTCCATGAGATCTCATCCAATGGGGCGCGCCAACACGAATTCGGCCGACGACGCCAAGGCTAGCGACACGGTGACGGCGGTCGACGGACTGTCCTCCATCCGCTCGATCCTCGCCAAGCTGGTGGTCGTCTGCGTGTTGCCCGGCGTGCTGGTGGCGGTGTTCCTGATCTCCAATTTCTACCAGCGCGAACGCGAGCAGCTTGATCAGGACATGCTCCAGACCGTCCATTCGCTGGCCTTGGCGGTGGACAGCGATCTCGCCACCACCGAGGCGGCGCTGGAGGCGCTGGCGACGTCGCCCTATCTGACCACCGGCAACCTCGCCGCCTTCCATGATCAGGCTGGTCGGGTCCTGTCCGGGCATGGCGACAACCTGCTGCTCAGCGACGAGACGGGGCAGGAGCTTCTCAACTTCGCCCATCCCTTCGGCGAGACGCTGCCGCTCTATGGCAATCCCGAGCATCTGCGCCACGTGTTCGAGACCGGCCGGCCGGCCGTGTCGGACCTGTTCGTCGGCGCCGTGCTCCACCGCCCGCTGGTCAGCGTCGATGTGCCGGTCATGCGCGACGGCAAGGTGGTCTACGACATCAGCGTCGGCATCCTGCCGGATCGGTTGGCCGGGATTCTGAGCCAGCATCGCCTGCCCCCCGGCTGGATCGCGGCGATCTTCGACAAGACCGGAACCATCGTTGCCCGCACCCACGAGCCGGAAAAGTTCGTCGGGAAAAAGGGCACTCCCATCCTGATCGAGCGGATGCGGGCGGCCGAGGAAGGCCTGTCCGAGAACAACACGATCGAGGGCATTCCGGTCTACGGCGCCTTCGCCCGTTCCAACTTGGCGCAATGGTCGGTGGCGGTCGGCGTTCCCAGGCGGGCATTCCTGGCGGATCTGGACCAGACCATCCTTGTCCTG
The DNA here is from genome assembly GCF_903853455.1 of uncultured Magnetospirillum sp. Classification (GTDB taxonomy): domain Bacteria; phylum Pseudomonadota; class Alphaproteobacteria; order Rhodospirillales; family Magnetospirillaceae; genus Phaeospirillum. Next base: position 1,359 of record NZ_CAINTR010000206.1, on the reverse strand, counting down.
TCCCTGGGCGCCGCCGCTCTGCTGGTGACCGGTCTGCTGCTCGCCTGGTTCATCGGCGGCGGCATCGGGCGGGCGGTCAAGGCGCTGATCGAGCCGGCGCTGGCGCTGGGGTTCGGCGCGCCGGTGGTGGTGCCCCGGCTGCTGGTCCGGGAAGCCGCCGAGGTGGCGGGGGCCCTGGGCACCGCCTACCAGCTGCTGCGGCAACGCACCGTCGAGCGCGACAAGGCCCGGGAAGGAGAAGTTGAAACCCAACGGCTGTTGCAGGAGGTCATCGACGCCAGCACCTCGTCCTTCTACATCTTCGACCGCGAGGGGCGCTGCCTGCTGACCAACCGGGAACTCTACACCCTGCTCGGCACCACGCCGGAGCAGGTCATCGGACGCGAGCGCCGCGAGTTCATGCCGGCCGACATCGCCGAAAGCCATCGCGCCAACGATCTCGCCATCCTTGCCTCCGGCCAGGCGACGATGCTGGAGGAAAGCCTCCCCTTGGCGGACGGGCTGCACACCTATCTGTCCGTCAAGTTTCCGGTCAAGGACCGGGACGGCAACGCCTACGCCGTCGCCGGCATCTCCACCGACATTTCGGAGCGCAAGGCCATCGAGGCCGAGTTGCATCGCCATCGTCACGACCTGGAGGCCCTGGTCACCGAGCGGAGCGAAGCCCTGAAGGGCGCCGCCGAGGAAATCCGCCTGAGCGAGGAGCGCTACCGCCTGATGGCGGAAAGCGTCAGGGACTACGCTATCTTCATGCTCGATCCCACCGGGCATATCGTCACCTGGAACGAAGGAGCGCGGCGGCTGATCGGCTACGAGTCCGGCGAGATCCTGTCCCAGGCCATCGACCGCTTCCAGCCCGCCGGAGAGACCAGCTCCGTCGGGGGGGCGTCGCATTTGGCTCTCGCCCTTGCCGTGGCCGAGGGGCGGGCGGAAAATGAAGGCTGGCTGGTGCGCAAGGACGGGTCGCGCTTCTATGCCAACGTGGTGCTGTCGCCCATGCATGACGAGAATCGCGCCCTGCTGGGCTTCAGCATGGTCACGCGCGACATCACCGAGAGCCGGCGCAAGACCATCGAGTTGCAAAAGGCGGTCGAAAGCCTGACCGAGGCCAATGTGGAATTGCAGCGCTTCGCCTTCATCGCCTCCCACGACCTGCAGGAGCCGTTGCGGAACGTGACTTCGTTCGTGCAATTGCTGGCCCGCGACTTCGGCGGCAAGCTCGGTCCCGAGGGGGAGGCGCACATTCAATTCGTCGTCGCCTCGGCCAAACGTCGCCGCCGACAATTATCTTGGCCGGTTGAGCGACAACTATGATGGCCGGTATGATTGCCCGCTGGGGCCGGACGTAAGGAGGGGCGG
>NZ_CAINTR010000205.1 GCF_903853455.1 uncultured Magnetospirillum sp. | reverse complement strand
GCCAACGACCTCAAGGTCTCGGTGATCGGCACCACCGACAGCGTCACCGTGTCGGGATGGTTCGCCAGCGCGGCCAATCACGTGGCGACGGTGCAAACCGCCGATGGCCATACCCTGGCCGATGCCCAGGTACAAAATCTGGTCAACGCCATGGCGTCCCTGGCGCCTCCCGCAGCCGGTCAGACAACATTGACGATGCAGGAACACCAGCAACTGGATACGGTCATTGCCGCCAGTTGGCAGAGCCATTAATCTGGGGAAGTTATCGGCAGTTGCCAATAAAGCGGCAACTGCCGATGCAGGTCTCTCGGAGCCGACGGTTTCGATTATCGTGTTTCTTTCGGGCCGGCCTTGGCCTGACACGGACGACCGCCTGGAGAGGCAAGCCTGATGGATGTGTCCCTTGATCTCACGACCCTGGTCCAATCGGATCAGCCTGGGCATTGGTCCGAGGCGACGGTGTGGACGGTGTTCCGGCAGGTGCTTGATCGCCAAAGCCCGCTGCCGGGCGTGGGCGCCGCCTTGGCTCCCTATGGCGACACCTTTCGTGCTGTGTATGAGAAGGTCTCGCGGGAGCACTCATTCTGCACGGCGCGCTATTATCGCGATGAGGCGGGAAAGCCCCTGGTCAATCCGCTGAATATCGAGCACATGACGCGGCTGCTGCACATGTTCTCGCGGCGGATTTTTCTTGATGACGCGCCCTGCGCCCTGCTCGACTGCCTGTTCTATGTCATGAAGGGTCAGTACTCGCTCAACATCTTTTACCGCACCCAAGAGATCGACCTCTTCTTTCCCATGCATGCGCTGGGCAGCGTTGTCGGCTATGGCGAGTTCGGTCCCTTCATCGTCCTGACCCAGAACTGCACCATCGGCCATAATCACGGCGCCTATCCCACCATCCAGGGTGGGTTGTGGATGGGGCCCGGCTCAGCCATCCTCGGGCGCAGCAAGATCGGCCGCAATGTCCGGCTGGCCGCCAATGCCCTGGTGGTCGACCGCGACGTGCCCGACGACGTGGTGGTGTTCGGTATCGGCACCGACATCAAGTTCAAGGCCAATGATCGTGACAACCGCCTGATGGCCCTGGACGGAGGCTTCGATGACCCGCGCCCCGTCGGCAAGTGAGGTCGACCGGCTGCTCGACCGGCTATGGCCGATCATGCGCAGCATCACCGGCGCCGGCCAGCGCCTGACTCACGAGATCCTCGGCGAGATCGTGCCGTTGCGTCATTGGGACGTGCCCACCGGGACACGGGTGCTGGATTGGGAGGTGCCGCCGGAATGGGTGTTCCGCGCCGCCCATCTGGTCGATCCCACCGGGCGCAAACTGCTGGATGCCCAGGCCAACACCCTGCATCTGGTCAACTATTCACGGCCATTCCGTGGGACATTGAGTCTGGCGGAGTTGCAGCCCCACCTCCATTCCCTGCCCGACCGCCCCCACGCCATTCCCTATGTCACCAGCTATTACGCCGACCATTGGGGCTTCTGCCTGTCGCAGGAGATGCGTGACGCCCTGCCCGACGGCCCCTATGGAGTGACGGTGGATACCGAGTTGATCGACGGCGTGATGCGGGTCTCCGATTGCGTCCTGCCCCGGACGGAGGGCGGCGAGGACGACGGCGAGGTGCTGTTCAGTTCCTACACCTGCCATCCCTCCATGGCCAACAACGAGCTGTCCGGCCCGCTGGTTCTGGCCTTCCTCTACCGTGCCCTGGCGGGACTACCCCGTCGGCGGATGAGCTATCGCTTCGTGCTGGGGCCGGAGAATATCGGCAGCATCGCCTATCTGTCCCGTCACGGCGAGACCCTGCGCCGCAGCTTGCGGGCCGGCTATGTCTTGACCAATATCGGTGACCGCAGCCCGCTGAGCCTGAAGCGGTCGCAGCGCGGCGACACCATGGCGGAGCGGGCGGCCTTGCGCGCCTTGTCCGACGGCGGGATCGCCCACCGGGTGTTGGACTTCGACCCGCGCGGCGCCGACGAGCGCAATTACTGCTCGCCGGGATACGACTTTCCGGTCTGTGCCCTGATGCGCAGCTATTTCAGCGAGTCGGCCGCCTATCACACCTCCGACGACAATCGCGATTTCATCACGCCCCAGGCCATCATCGCGGCGGTGGAGGCCTGTCTGTCCATCTGCCAGGCCATCGAAGCCAACCGAGTGTGGCGCAGCACCGCGCCGTTCGGCGAGCCGTTCTTCACCCGCCACACTCTGGCCCCCACCCTGTCCACCCCCGGGGTGTCGGCGGATCAGCAATTGCTGGCGCGGCGGTGGCTGATGAATCAGGCCAATGGTCGCCGCGATCTCATCGCCATCGCCGAGCGTGCCAAGATGCCGCTGGCCCTGTTGGCCGAGCAGGCCACAATCCTGGCCGAAGCCGGCCTGCTTGTCCCCGAGACCGATCATGCCGCTGCCCAGAACCACCCGGGCTGACGTCAGCCACCATCTCGACGCCCTTGGAATCGTGGCGGGTGACCGGCTGGCGATCCACAGCCGCCTGCTGGCCTTCGGCGACCTGGAGGGCGGGGCCGCCGCCATCGCTGAACTGCTGCAGCAACGAGTGGGCAAGGGGGGCAGCCTGATCGTGCCCAGCTATACGTTTGATGCCGCGTTGCCCTACGACCCCCGGACTCGCCCCGGCGAGGCCACTGGTGCCCTGTCCGAGCTTATCCGCCGGTTGCCGGCCGCCCGTCGCAGCCGTTGCCCCATCCATAACCATGCCGGTATCGGCCCCGCCGCCGCGTTGCTGGATCACAGCGACCCCGGCTGCTCGCTGGGACCGGAATCCGATTTCGATCTGATGTATCGGGCCAATTTCAAGCTGCTGCTGTTGGGCTGCGGCTTTTCCGAAGCCTGCACCTATCTCCACCACATGGAAGCGATGATGGCGGTTCCCTACCGAAGCTGGCTCACCCTGGAGCGCCGGGTGGTCGACCAGACCGGCGCGGCGCGGATGGTGCCGGTCCGCTATTTCGCCCGTACTGAGCCCGATCTGGTGACCGATTTCGAACCGGTCCGCCTGAGACTGGCGGAGCGGGGGCTGCTGGCCTCGGCGCCCTGTGTCTTCGGCCAGAGCCATGCCTGCCGGCTGACGGACCTGCATGCCGTGACGGCGGAGATGCTGGCCGCTGATCCCTACGCCCTGGTCAAGAGGCTCTGACATGGATGTGGTCGCGCGACTACTGGAGCAAGCCACCCGTCATCCTCATCAGGCGGCGGTGGTGGAGCGCGGCGGAACCATCAGCTACCGCGACTTCGTTGCCCGCGCCTGGGGGCTCGCCCAGCGTCTCGCCCAATTCGGCCCCCATCCCAAAGTGGCGATCCTGCTGCCCCAGGGGGCCGACGGCTATGCCGCCATGTTCGCCACCCTGATGGCCGGCGGCTTCTACCTGCCGTGCAATACCGGATCGGTGCCGTCCAAGCTGGGATCCATCATCGGCCTGTTCCAGCCCGACGTGATCGTTGGGCATCGGGAAGGACTGGCCCTGCCGGACTCGATCCCGGTTTTGGCCGATCTGCCCTTGGACAGGGGAACACCGGTGCCGTGTCCGCCCCATCGGCTGGCCTATGTCATCTTCACCTCGGGCAGCACCGGCTTGCCCAAAGGGGTGATGATCCCCCGCCAGGGGCTGAACGCCTATACCGCCTGGGCGCTGGAGGCCATGAGTCCGGGGGTGGAGGACCGCTGGTCGCAGCATCCCAATATGGGCTTCGACCTCAGCGTCCTCGACGTCTACGGCGCCCTGTGTTCCGGCGCGAGCCTCCATCCGTTGCAATCGGAGCGGGACCGCATGCTGCCTGGCCGCTTCATCGCCAGCCATCGCCTGACCATCTGGAATTCGGTCCCCAGCGTGGTCGACATGATGGCCAAGGCCGGCGACCTGACCCCCGAGCGGTTGGGTTCGCTGCGCCTGCTGACCTTCTGCGGCGAGCCGCTCTACGCCGCCCAGGTCGCCGCCCTGGTCCGAGCCAATCCCACAGCGGTGATCCACAACACTTACGGTCCGACCGAATGCACCGTGTCCTGCACCCTGGCGCGCCTGAGCGCCGACGATTTCACCCAATCCTGCGACGACACCGTGGCGCTGGGTGAGGCCATTCCCGGCATGGCGCTCCATCTGGTGGAGGGCGAACTGGCCATCAGCGGCCCGCAACTGGCCGACGGCTATTGGCAGGACGAGGGGCGAACCGCCGAGGCGTTCCGCCCCCTGGCGGTGGATGGCAAGACGGTGCGGGCCTACTTCACCGGCGATCTGGTGCGGGTGTGGGACGGGAAACTGTATTTCGAGCGCCGTCGCGACACCCAGGTTAAGATTCGCGGCTATCGCCTGGAACTGGACGAGATCAACGCCGCCCTGCGCGCGCTCGGCATGGCCGAGGCCGCCACGGTGCTGGTGGAGGGCAAGCTGCACTCCTTTGTCGTCGCCCCGGCCGGGTTCGATCCCGGCCGGTTGCGACACGCGTTGGAAAACCGGCTCGAACCCCACGCGGTTCCCGGCTACATTCACTCGCTGGCCCAGTTGCCGCGCAACGCCAACGACAAGGTCGACCTCGCCGCCTTGACCACCCAAGCCGGGATTGCAGAGAGATGAGCATGCCGCCCGCCCCCGTCGCCCTGATCGCGGAAGCGCTGGGCTGCGCCGAATCCTCCCTGGCCGAGGACAGCCGCCTGGGCAACCACCCCAACTGGGACAGCGTCGGCCACTTGTCGGTGATGCTGGCGCTGGAGCAACATTACGGCGTCGAGATCACCGACGAGACCATCCGGCGTTACGACAATGTCGCCGCGATCAGGGCACGCTACACGGATATGACACGGCGCTCCGCTCTGACGGAGTGATCTGTTCGCGGCAGGGACGTCCCTCGACGAAATATTCTGGAAAATCCGATGAGACCATACCAAAACGACGACAGATTAAAGAAAAACATAAAATATATTTCCAGGGATAATCCCGTTCTTGCGCGAGCGCTTGAAAGCACGAAGCCACGAAGCCGGCTTGTCATCGATGACAATGGCGACTTCAATGTCGATATCGGCAATGGCCAGCGGTTCTATCCCAGTGGAGCGCGGGGTGCGGCGGAGCGACAGGTCGCGCAATATCTTGAAACCCCGCTTCGCTTCCAACTCGCTCCCAATGACGTCCTGGAGGATTGCATCGAGCTGAACTGGCTGTATCAAACCATGCGCCAGCGCCTTTCGGCATTCCCGGCATTGCCGGCACCGGCATCGTTCGGCGGCTTCGTGGTCGTGTTTGGTATCGGTCTTGGCCAGCACATCAAGCTGTTGGCCGAACGCCTTGCGTTCAAGACCATGATCGTCATCGAGCCCCAAGAGGAATTGCTTGCCCACAGCCTGCATGTCCTGGATTGGCAGAAGCTGATCCAGGATCTGTCCCGCGATGGTCGCGACATCAGGTTCGTGCGCGGCGACAATCCGTTCCTCCAGGTCATCAAGATCATCCGCGGCGGTTATTACCCGTTCCTCGACGGCTCCTACTTCTATCTCCACTACCAGTCGCCGGAGCTGACCGCCCTGGCCCAGCAGTTGTTGAACCAGTGCAAGGCCATGTCCATGGCGTCGGGCTGGGTCGAAGACCAACTGACCATGATGAAAAACAATATTGCCAATTTTTCCCGGCCGGGCTTCCTCCTCCAGCAGCGGCAGGTCGGCTCCGCCCGGAAGATGCCGGCCTTCGTGGTCGGAGCCGGCCCCTCGTTGGACGCCGATATCGAAGATATCCGGCGCTGTCGCGAGCATGTCGTTCTGATCACCGCCAGCAGTGCCCTCAAGGTTTTGCTGGAACACGGCATCAGGCCCGACATCCATTGCGAGCTCGAGAACGGAGCAGGCCTGGGGTTGGTAGCAGAGGACCTGGCGGCCCGTCACGGCCTGTCCGACATAACCCTCTATGCCTCGCCCACCATCGACCCCAGGATATCGCCTTGCTTCAAGCGGACGGTCTATTTCTACCGCGGCCATATCAGCTCGACCGTGTTCTACGCCGATGGGGCCGACACCACCTCGTTCGCCGAGCCGACCTCCGGCAACACCGCCGTTCATTGTGCCTTGTCGCTCGGGTTTCACGAGATCTACCTGTTCGGCCTCGATTTTGGCGCCCGTGATCCCAAGCAGCACCACTCGCAGCATTCGGTGTACTTTACCTATAAAGATGAAAGCGAGATGGCGACCTACACGCCCTATGAGTTCGACATTCCGGTTCCCGGCAATCTTGGCGGACAGGTGATGACCGGCTGGGTGCTGGATTGGGGGCGGACCTCGGTCAGCAAGGCCATCGAGGGCTTCGACAATGTCAGGGTGATGAATTGCAGCGACGGCGCCCAGATCCGGCTGGCCACCCCCAAAGCGGCGGAATCCATCGAGATACCGCCACCTCCGGCTGGTCCGAAGCAGGAAGTCGAGTCCGCTCTTACCGGTTTTGTCCGCTGCGACCAGGACCGGTCACGACCGGACGATCTTGCCGCTCTCGTCAGGACCCTCCACCGGTTCCTTGACGCCAGCCTCGAAGCCGTGTCGACCATCACCTCCGCGGGCAGACCGCCGCAGGCGGCGATCCTCGGACCGTGCGAGCGAATTATTACCCTCCTGGTGGCGCTGGAAAACGGCGATGTCATCTCCAATGCCGCCTTCCGCATCATGACGAGTCATATCCAGGGGGGGCTGGTGGCGGCCTACCACTACGCGTCGCGCCTGGACCCGACCGCCGCGGAAGAGGGGCTGGCCGCGATCCGGTGCAGTCTCGCCGAGTCCTTTCAGCGGCTTCATCCATTGATCGACGCTGCGTTTGAGAGTCGGCGAACGTGACCGAACCTCAGGAACCGCCCTCGTTCCGCTCCTTCGTAAAGACGGAAACGAAGGTCGAGCACATGAACATTCCCTGCCAAGAAAAGGACATGGTTTCATCCATCTGTGCGCCGAGGTCGCGAAAATTGTCGAAATGCTTTTCCAAAAGCGGCGGCACCGGATGGAACTTGTAATAACAATTCAGCCCGTGCTTCAGGCCGAACCTCTTCAACTGCTCGCCGATGGTTAGAGGATTGTGGTTGATTCGGGTCACCGAGCCGAAGGACGCCGCGCCGCCATCGGTATAATTCGGTGCGGGAAGGCTCGGGTTGGTGATCAGACCGTCGAGCAAGGTCCGGGCCCGCTCACGCTCCTCACCCGTGCTTGGGATCGCCGACAGGAAGTGGTCGGCGAAGAATTCGACGGTCAGTCGGTTGAAGGTGAACAGGTCGAACAGGTCGTTGCGGAACGAAAGGATCAGGGTGGCCCCCGGCCGGGCGACACGGACCAGTTCCGACAGGGCCACATCAAGCCGCTCCACATGCGGCAGTACGCCGAGGCACAGCACGGTGTCGAAGCTGGCATCCGGCAGGTGGATCGCGGTCAGGTCTCCAACCTCGCACAACTGCTCGGGAAATCCCCCCTCGCGCAGTCTGGCCTTGCCTTTGGCCACCAGAGTCGGTGAGAAGTCGAAGCCCTGGATGGTCTTGCCTTGGCGCAGCATCTCCATCATGACCGGTCCATCGGCGCAGCCGGCGTCGAGCATGTTGTCGCAGCCATACCGTGCCACAAGCTTGCGAACCAGATTAAGGCGCAGCACGGCCGGATTGGTCGGGCGCTTTTCCCCTTCCTTGGCGGCGTAGTTTTCGCTCCAGTTGGCGCCATCGGTTTCATAGAAATCGCGGACCGCTTCGGCCGACGAGTACGAGGTGATCTTGCCGTCCAGAAACGGGGCAGTGCCTTTGTCAGTCATGAGCGGCAATCCTTCGGACCAGGCCGTGCTCGAGGAGACGTCCGACATACTCGGCCACATAATCGAAGCTGATCTTCTCCTTCGACGCAATGTCGAGGATGGAGGTTTCCTGGCGCAGGGCGGCGATGATCGCGCGATTTTTCACGAAGGTGCCGTGTTCGCCGATGGCATCCGCATACAGGTTGAACCTGGACATATAGAACGGGACGGTCTGAGTCAGAACGAAGCTGTCATTGCGCTCCATCACCTCGCACAGACGGTAGATGATGTCCGCGGCCCGGTCCAGATTGTCCTGACAAAGCAGCTCCGGGGCGTCGAGGGAGCTGTGATATTCATCGCATTCGGTCATCTGCACGGACAGCGACGGAATGCCGACGAAATCGAAAATAAGCTCGTCGTTGCCATAGCCATTGAACAGATCGTCAAAGCGCAAATCGGTCCAGTGGGATTGCGCCTCGCCGCCGAGCTTCGCGGTCAGGCTGCCCGGGTCCTGGCGCCCGAGCACTTTCCAATTGCGGCCCCAGCCGACGAATTCGCTGAAAATCGCCAGCTTCACGTTTTCCACATAGGCGGGAACGGAGTGCAGTAGAACCGCCGAGCCGATGGTTTCGGGGAACAGGAAGAACCGGTACGAATACCGGCGCGGCGCCTGCCTGAGACGATGGAAGACATCAAGCATGGCCAGGATCCCAGAGAAGGAATCGTTGACCTGGCCCGGATGGCAGTAATCCGTCAAAAGCGCGATGGAGGCCTCGCGTTCGCCGGCAAGGAAGAACTCACCCACCAACATCTCACCGTCGCCGATGTCGAAGTTCAGTTCCACATGGTAATCCCCGGGCGGTAAGGCGTCGAGTACACGCCGGGGCAAGGTGATCGCCCAGTCGCTGAGGCGTTGCGGAAAATTATAGGCGAAGCGGTGCTCGTAATAAAATGCATCCGCCAGGGTGGGGTGTGTCCGGGTATGCCGTCGGAGCGTATCCAGCGACACGGTCCCGGTGAACGGCTTGGAATAGGGCACCACGAACAAAGGATGGTCGGTATAGGAGGCGATCTCCACGCCGTCCGGCCCCCGCAGGCGGGCTTTGCGAACATCCCACCGGGGCGGGACGACCCAGGTCCCAATATCGGAGCCACTGGGAAACCGATGAAGAGTCAGCTGTGCGCCGGCGGTTTGGGCGATATCGGCCAGGAATGCCTCGATATCGTTCGAGACGATGGTGCGATTCTTGCGGAAGTTGCGCTGGAGGAGGCCGGCATATTTTATGTTTTCCGGCACTCGTTGCCTCCTTTTCAGACGGACGTGCCCTGACCGGGCATTCGAAGACAACCCTACCCCGGTGGGGGGCGCCCATCATCCCAATTCAAGGTCCAGCCGCTTTCGTATCCCACGAAAGAATACCCCAGGCGCGGAACACCCAAAAGCGGTATTGCCCCCTATTGGAAGGAGCACCGGATACAGTCCCGGATGCGGCGAATGTTTTTTCGAGATCGTGTTCCAGGAATTGCTGTAATAGCGCTGTCGCCGCTTGATCATCGGCAGGCATGGTCGGAGTAATCAGGCTGCCACGAAGTCCGCGATCCCCATCGTGGCAATGGTTTTCTGGGTCATGTGCCGCGACGAATCAAGGCGAACCTCCGTCATCCTCTTGAAATTCCAACAGAGAGGGTTCGCCGCCGGAACCTTTTCCTCCGCCATTATCCTATTCATTAAGTATTCCAAGGATTTAACGCGCCCTCTGGGGGCGTTTCGTCACGCACATTCTGGCTCTGGTCCGCCGTGATCGTCGCCACGAACTTGTCATGGCGCTCCGCTTGATCGACATGCTTCTGAAACGCCATCGGAAGCGCCTCGTTCTCTGGCCCGAGAAAGTTCGACGTTTCGATCCCCTTGTTTCCTGGGGGGGGGCACCATGTCCCTTGCGTGGTTTGGAGCTTCTCGGCGTTCGCGAGTTTGGCTATTCTGTCCACGAGCACGGGCCTCTGGGCCACCCATGTGGGACGCCTCGGCGAAGGGTAAGATCTCCGTTCAAGATGGCGGTGGTTCATGCATGACCAAGTATGCCGTGGAGACTGTGCGGAATGACCGTCGATCCCAACGCGTTTCTCTTCCCGCCGGGCGCGGTGCCGCATACCAGGTTCACCGCCAAGCATGGCTTCATCATGGCGACGGTCAACCGGGCGATTCGGAACGGGGCGACGTCCCTCCAGATTCTGGAGGTCGGCTCGTGGCTTGGGGCGTCCACCTTGCTGTGGAGCGAATCCATCCGTCATTTCGGGGGAGCCGAAATCGCAGGGAATTCGCGGGTCCTGGCGGTTGATTCCTGGAATCCGGTTCTCAGTTCGGATGACCTGATGTTCGAGGAATATCAGGAATTCGCGAAAGCGGCCAAAAACGACCTCGCATATAATATATTCCAGCACAACGCGAAGCTGGGAACGAAGCTTTTCGGCGTGAAGATCGACAGCATTCGCGGCATGTCCGAGGACATACTCCCGGACATCGCCCCAGAATCTTGCGACATCGCCTATGTCGATGGCAGCCATTACTATGACGATGTCGTCTACGACATCAGACTCGTCAAACCCATCGTCAAGGCCGGCGGCACCATATGCGGCGACGACCTGAATCTGAAGATGGAGCAGGTTGACGCCGAGGTCGCCATGGCCAATGGAAATCGCGACTGCATCGTCGATGAGAAGACCGGCCTGTGGTACCACCCCGGCGTCACCCGGGCTGTCCACGAATCGTTCCCCGATGTGGGGGCCTTGGGAGGATTCTGGACCGTGACGAAGATGTCCGACGACATCTTCGTCCCCAACGAGGTCCGATTCGACGGGATCTTCGTACCTTCGTTCCTCGACAGGGACGACAAGGTCTTCTTTTGCGACACCATAAACCAGTACGTCAAACCGCGCCCCTGAAGGCCGGCCTAGCGCTTGGGCCGCTCCGAGCGGCCGTAGTTGCTGAAATGGCCCTCGCGCGCGGCCTGGGCCCGCATTTTCCCTACCGCGCCGGGAAGCTTGGCGTCCGGCGCGATGGTGCCGATCTGGCGTTCCAGCGCGGTGCTGCCGCAGGCGAGGCACGCGGGCGTGTCCGACGAGCGGACCAGCGTCTCGAAAACGGCGTCACACGCCGTGCAGTGATAGGTAAAAAGCGGCATTTTGTCCCCGCGAGGTTGGGCGAACGTGGCGGAGATCCAGGATAGAGCAGCCGGTGGAATCATTTCAAGGGCGAGCTGGTGCGGGACGCCTGTCTCGACGAGTTGCGGCGGCATCGCCCAAACGATACCGGCCAGGATCGGACTCGGGTCCTGGCCGGTACGGTTCATGAGCGGGCGAAAGAGTGCCTTCCGTCCGTCGAAGGGGTCAGGCGGCCTTGGTTTCGATCAGCTTGGCCTCGGCCGGCGCCTCGATCTTGATGGTGCGGGGCTTCATGGCCTCGGGGATCTCCCGCACCAGGTCCACGTGCAGCAGGCCGTTGACCAGGCTGGCGTGATCGACCCGGATATGGTCGGCCAATTCGAAGCGGCGCTCGAACGACCGGCCGGCGATGCCGTGGTGGAGATACTCCACCTTGGGCTCTTCCTTGCGGAGCTTGCCGGCGATGACCAGGGTCCGACCCTTGGCGGTCAGTTCGAGATCGGCCTCCTCGAAGCCGGCCACCGCCATGATGATGCGGTAGTGGTCGTCGCTCTGCTTCTCGATGTTGTAGGGGGGGTAGGACAGGGCCGTCTCGTCGAGCCGGCTCGCGGTCTCCAGCAGATGGTTGAGGTGATCGAAACCGACGGTCGACCGGAGCAGCGGCGACAGATCGAAAGTACGCATGACGAGTTCTCCTTTTCGAAGCAACCAGAGGCGACGGCGCGTGAGGCGCCGCCACGAGGCCCCGATAGCGGCGACCTCGTGCTATCGAGATAAGGTGGTCCGGAGAGACGTCAAGAGCACGAAAAAGGCCGCCCCCGTTGCCGGGGGCGGCCCTTCATTCTTCTCGCCCGAGAAGAATTAGGCGGCGGTCTTCGCCAGATTCTGGATCGCGGCGAACTGCTTCTGGACCGGCTCGAAGGCGGCGGTGAGCACCGAATTGGTCAGCTCGCCGATGGCGCGGCTGTCGGCCAGGGCGGATTCGAGGCCTTCCTTGACCAGCTTCTGCTGAATTTCGAAGAACTCGACCGGGGTCTTCACCGAGCTCAGGGCGTGGATCGAGGAGGTCAGCTTCTCGATGTTCTTGGTGGCCAGCGCCTGATAGGCCTTGGCCAGGGACTCCAGGCCGGACACGGTGGCGGTGCCGCTCTTGGTCAGGGCTTCGGCATTGGTCTTGGCGACGATGGTCAGCTTCTCGACATTGGCCTTGGTGGCGACGGTGATCTGCTCGACGGTGGCGATGGTCATGGGATGGTCTCCGGGGTGGCGGGCCGGCAGCTCGATTGCTGCACTGCAACATACCGCCTGTTATACGCCTTTTACGACGCAATGCAAGATCTATGTTGCAATGCAGCAAAATGGTAACATGCCCCGGCCATTGCTGCGGCCGTCAGGGGTCGCTATGGTTTGCCCTTTCCCTGTGAGTGCCTGATCGGCACCAAGCCCAGAGGCCCCGATGACCCAGACCGCCGTCCCGACCAGGCCCAATCCGCTCAAGCTCAACCCGCTCCAGCTCAAGACCCTGGTGCTGTTCCAGGAGCTGGCCCGGCATCCCGAAACCGCCACCCGGCTGGACAGCGGCGAGGTCTTTCTCAGCCGTCTGCCGACGCCGCACGGCAACCACTTCCATGTGGGCCACAAGGTGGCGCTGTCCAAGGACGCCACCGGGCTGGCCAATCGGGCGGTGTGGACGGTGCTGGAGCGCAAGGGCCTGATCAAGAGCAGCTTTCCGCTGGCGGTGACCGTCACCCCCGATGGGCTGGCCTATGACAGCGGCATCGCCGACTCCATCCTGCACGGCTCGGACCACTGATGCCCTACACGGTCAAGGAGATCTTCCGGACCTTGCAGGGGGAGGGGGCGCAGACCGGCCGCGCCGCCGTGTTCCTGCGCTTCGCCGCCTGCAATCTGTGGAACGGGCGCGAGGAGGATCGTGCCGAGGCCACCTGTCGCTTCTGCGACACCGACTTCGTCGGCGGGACCAAGTTTCCCGATGCCGAGACCCTGGTGGAAAAGGTCGCCGCCGCCTGGCCGGTGGGGGCTGAGGGAAAGCGGCTGGTGGTGGTCACCGGCGGCGAGCCGGCCTTGCAGCTGGACGACGTCCTGGTGGCGGCGCTGCATGACCGCGGCTTCGAGGTGGCGATCGAGACCAACGGCACCCTGACCTTGCCGGCGGGCCTCGATTGGGTCTGCGTCAGCCCCAAGGCCGGCACCACCTTGGCGGTGACGAGCGGCGACGAGCTGAAGCTGATCTACCCCCAGGCCGGCGCCCCGCCCGAGGTGTTCGAGCACCTGGCGTTCGACCACTTCTTCCTGCAACCCATGGACGGCCCCGACCGCGAGGTCAACACCAGGGCCGCCATCGCCCATTGCTTGACTCATCCGCGCTGGCGGCTCAGCGTGCAGACCCACAAGATCATCGGAATACCGTGATGCCCGCCTTCAAAGTCAGTCGCCGGATCGAGATTGATGCGGGCCATCGCATCATGACCCACGGCTCCAAATGCCGGAACCTGCACGGCCACCGCTATGTGGTCGAGGTCGAGTGCGAGGCCCGGCGGCTGCACGACATGGGCGAGCAGACCGACATGGTGGTGGATTTCGGCTTCCTCAAGGAAGAGATGATGCGTCTCATCGACGCCCCGTGCGACCACGGCTTCATCGCCGCCGGCGCCGATGACGGATTGCTGGCGCTGTTCGCGCCGGAGCATGGCGATGCCGCCCTCTGGCTGGCCGGATTGCGGGCCGAGGTTGACCGCGCGGGGGCGGCGCTGACCTCGGACACCCGCCTCGGCACCAAGCTTTACGTGGTGCCGTTCCAGCCCACCGCCGAATGCCTGGCCAAGCACTGGTTCGAGCTGCTGGCCAAGCCGGTCGGCGCCCGATCTGGCGGCACCGCCCGGCTGGTCTCGGTGCGGGTGTGGGAGACTCCCAACTGCATGGCCGAATACGGGCCGGGGTGAGGGGGCGTCGTCGGAGGCTTCGCTGAGACGAATTCCCGTCTTAGGTGATTTTGTATTGTCAGACCCATTCCCCTGAGAATAGTCTTCCCGTGACAATCAGCTTATCAGTGATTCCGGGGGGGCGTCATGAGTGAGAATGAATCGGGAAGACGAGTTTTCCGTTGCGTGCTGTTTTTGGTTCTCCTTAGCGTCAGCTGGTTGACCATGAGCTACAGCGCGTTATCCATCAGCGTTAACAGCGAGAGAAGCGTGCACCTTGGCCTCCTTGAAACGACGATCAAGGACCTGATGGCGCGGCAGGCCGAGGCAAAGGCACGAAAGGATTCCAATAGAGATAGTGCAGGCGTGAATGAGACAAAATTTGAACTAGACTCTATAAAATGCCAAATTTCTGTGAAATCTGAAGAGAAATTGGCCGTAATTGGGCATATAGGGTATGGAATGAAGGGGGGTGATTTGGTAGGATCCTGCGTAACGCAGGGTGATTACGGGAGTGAGACCGTTAAGTACTGTAATCCGCATCAGATTGATTGCAATAGCAAAGGAAATGGCGGGGACAAAGGCAAGGGCGGGGGCAAAGCTGGATTGATCGATGCCGACGCAAACTGCGGCGTTGGCGCAAGCTGCGGTGCTGATGCAAATTGCAAGTCCGGTGCGAATGGCAGTGGTGGCAAGTGCAATGATCGGGTTGGTGACGTTACTTGCTCAATACTTTGCATGATCGCACCAAGTTTAGCTTGTTTTGAGAAAAATGACTCTGAAAACAATAACGTGTTCATAGGGGTATCAACAGGGCTGTTCAGTTCTCCTGGTGTGGTCATAACGCGCACGGAATGCGAGTCTATGAGGCCGAGTTCGGCGTGAAAACGAGTCTACCTTTGGACGAGGAGATGTGAATCTATGGAGGGCACCTTGAGGGAGGGTGCCATG
>NZ_CAINTR010000204.1 GCF_903853455.1 uncultured Magnetospirillum sp. | reverse complement strand
TAGACTTTAGTCGGCTCCGAATTACGGCACCGACGCCGCCTGCGCATCCCTTCCTGTCTCTTCACTTGTCAAACAGCAGAGAACCTCGCAAGATCCTCGGTCCCGCCTCGGCGGGGAGGCCGGTTTCTACCCGACCCAACCGACCCTGTCAACCCTTGTTTTTACCTTTCGGTAAACCCCGCTGACCGGGCCTCTTTCCCCACCGCGCCAACCTCTCGGCCCTCGCTGCGGGAGGCGGGTTCTACGCCGCCTCAACCACCCTGTCAACCGTTGTTTTTACCCGAAGGTAAACCCCGCTGACCGGGCCTTCCAACCGCACCCCAAACCTTCCGGTTCTCGGCGCGGGAGGCGGGTTCTACGCCGCCCAAACCACCCTGTCAACCCCTGTTCCACCCGAAGGTGAAACCCGCCAACCGGGCCGTCCCCACCGCTTCGAACCGGTCTCGGTTCTCGCTGCGGGAGGCGGGTTCTACTCCGCCGAACCACTCCGGTCAACACCTTATTTTGCTTTGCAGCAAACACCCTGACCGGGGCTTCCCCGCCGCTTGAACCCTGAGGGGTCGTCGCTGCGGGAGGCGGGTTCTAGCCCCTGGCGGAGGGGACGTCAACCCTTCTGCGTCATATTTCTTTCGCACTCGCAAAAATACCGCCGCGAGGCGCGGTCGCGGGAAAAGCGGGGCATTTGGTATTGCGCACGCGGCCGCCCGGCTGCCATAACCCACCCAGCCTTATGACTAGATGAGCGGACCGTTGGCCGGCCACGTCACAGCTAAACTCAAGCGTAGCCTGAAAGCCTTGGCCGTGGTCGTCGCGGTCGGAGCCATCGCGATCTTCGCCGCCCGGCCGTTCGTGCCGTTCAGCGGCGGCGAAGCGCCACTCGACACGGCTCCGCCCGCATATATGGACATGGAGTCCGAGGGCGGCATCCACCCCCAGGCCGAATCCTCGGACAGCGAGAGCGAGGATCGGGCGCGGCGGCCGGTGGAGGAGGTTCTCCAGGTCGGCGCCGGCGAGAAACTGATGGACCTGCTGGGCCGCGCCGGGGTTCCTTCGGTCGAGGCGTTACAGGCCATCGACTCCCTGGTCACCATCTTCGATCCGCGCAACCTCAAGGCCGGGCAGCGGGTCACCGTCACCTTCGACCCGTCGCCCGACGGCTTCGGGCAGGGCGAGTTCCACCAGATCAGCCTGCCGGCCGATCCCATCCGCGACGTGGCCGCCACCCGCAAGGCCAAGGGCGGCGGCTTCAAGCCGGAGGAGAGCAAGCGCCAGGTCACCCGTCAGGTGGCCCACTATTCCGGCACCATCAAGTCCAGTCTCTATGAAAGCGCCATGGCGGCGGGCGTCTCGCCCCAGGTCATCATCGCCATGATCAAGGCGCTGAGCTTCGACGTCGACTTCCAGCGCGACATCCAGTCGAGCGACACCTTCGAAGTCATGTTCGAGGGCTGGTACGACACCAGGGGCAAGCTGGTCCGCCAGGGCGACCTGCTCTATGCCGGGCTCGACCTGTCCGGCGCCGAAATTCAGCTCTACCGCTATGACGACGGTCAGGGCGGCACCGACTTCTTCAACGCCAAGGGGGAAAGCGCCAAGAAGGCCCTGCTCAAGACGCCGGTCGACGGCGCCAAGATCACCTCGGGCTTCGGCATGCGCCACCATCCCATCCTGGGCTATTCCAAGATGCACAAGGGCATCGACTTCGGCGTGCCCCCCGGAACCCCCATCCAGGCGGCCGGAGACGGCACGGTGGAGATGGCCGGCCCCAACGGCTCCTACGGCAATTACGTCCGCCTGCGCCACGCCAGCGGCTTCGGCACCGCCTATGCCCATATGAGCCGCATCGCCCAGGGCATCCATACCGGACGGCGGGTGATGCAGGGCCAGATCATCGGCTATGTGGGGGCCACCGGGCGCGCCACCGGTCCCCACCTCCACTACGAGGTGCTCCAGGGCAACGCCCAGGTCAATCCCATGAGCATCAAGGTGCCCACCGGGGTCAAACTGGCCGGTCGCGAGTTCGATCACTATCAGGCCTTCAAGCGCCAGACCGACCTGATCATGGCCAGCATCCCCTCGGCCACCCATGTCGCCATCATGGCCGGCAAGCCCGGTTTCAAGGCGAACTGACCCTTCTCCGAAGGCGAACCGGCAGCGCCCCAAGTCCTCCCCATACCATCGGCAGTCAAGCCCTATGCATGAGCGGTGGCATCGGACTATCGGACCTTGCCGGACCGCCTCCCGATCATAATGTTTCGCCTTATCCACCGGCGTCCGCCGGCCAATCGCGACGGCGCGGCATCGGCGGAAATTGATCATCCTTTTCAGAATGTTATGGGATATCCCTTTCTGCGGAGACGTCCCGACATTCACGAGGACGGGTCAAGGGCTCGTCATCTTTCGTTTCATTTTAATTTATGAACCAGACACGTATCATTTATCTGCATTTATAATTCATTGACATGACGACTCTCCTTTGCAAGCCTGGACCTGGGATGGGCGCGGTAAACAATCAGGATTGCCGCAATGCCAAGGTCTGAGGACGGTCAATCACCCCGGAGAGGACAGGCGGCCTCCGCCGGGGGAAAGGGGAAGAAGACGGCGATTCCGGAAACCTGGACGGGGTCCGAGGACAGCCCTGCCGCGACCGCGCAGGTCAGGGCGGCGCTACGCGGCCCCGTCATGCAAACACTGGCCGAGGGCATTCCCGAGGTCCGCAACATGCCGGGCATCGTCGCCTACGACAAGGTGATGGGCGACATCGCCCTGCTGGAGCAATGCTTTGCCTATTTCCGCGCCAGCCGGGACAAGTTCACCGCGATCCTGGTGGACGCCCAGCAGCGTCAGGTCAACGACGACAGCGCCAAGCTGTCGTGCGACCGCACCCTCAACGAAGTAGTGGCCATGATCGTCCGCTCGGCGGCGTTCCGCTATTTCGGCAAGCGGCTGGGAGACGTGCGTCCCCTGAGAACGGTGCCGCAGAAGAAGCCGGGATTGCTGGCCAAGGCCGTCGCCGCCCTGACCGGCGCCAAGCCCCCTCCCCTTCAGCCGCCCCGCTCCAAGGCCGATCAGCTTTACGACGCCATCCGCGAATACTTGCTGTACGAGTGGCAGGTGCCGCTGGTTCCCGCCTATTCCCAGCTCACCCCCGGCGAGGTGACCCGGCTGGGGCCGCGTCTGGTGGAGTTGCGGTCCGAAGGCGAGCTGCTGAGCGCCACCGGCCGGCCACGGCTCGGCCCACAAATCAAGAGTCCGGGAGCGACCACCCTGGATTGGGTGGTGACGCCGCCGCCTGCCGCCGCCCCGCCGCCGCCGCAAAAGCCGCCCGAGAGCGCCCCGCTCAATCTCGACGACGTGCTGACCCCCGACCGCGCCCGCCTGCGGGTCGAGGCGCTCGGCGCCACCCTGCTGGACAAGGATGTCCGCGACGCGGCCGGCAATGTCGAGCAGATGGTCGCCCTGACCTCGGTCCTGAAACAGGTCGGCAGCGGTCTGGTTCGGGCGCTGGTGGTCGATCTCGGCCTGAACAAGAAGCAGATGACGGTCTGCCTGCTCACCGCCCAGAAGCTGCTGCCGCCCTCGGCCTTCGAGCAATTGGCGCGCAGCTCGGAAAACGCTGCGGTCATGATGCGGTTCATGGTCGCCGCCAAGAAGGCCGGAATCGGATCGCCGTCCAGCCTGGGAGACTGCGCCGCCTTCATCGCCACGGCATTCGCCGCCGCCAAGCCCGTCGGCGAGGGTGGGACGCAATGACGCCGGTGTGGGGCGTTACAGCTTGACCCCGCCCATCACCACGAAGCTGACATTCTTGTAGCGGCACTCCACTTCGGTCAGCCCGGCCCGCCGCAGCCAATCCAGTTGAGGCTCCAGGGCCGTGCGGCGATCCAGTTTCTGCCGTTCGATGGCGGCGGCGATGGCGGCCTCCTCCAGACCGCTGGCCGAGACCGCCTCGAACCAATGGTGCCAGTAGCGGCTTTCCATCTCGGGCGTGTCGCCCGCCACCTGATCGGCGTTGATGAACAGGCCACCCGGCCGCAGGGCGCGGGCGGCGGCGGCGTAGACCGCCTGCTTGCCGTCGTCATCCAGGTGGTGAATGGACAGGGCCGACATCACCACGTCGAAGGCGCCCACATCCGCCAGCGCCAGATGATCCATCACCCGGAACGAGGCCCGGAGCGCGGAACCGGCGAAGCGCTCGCGGGCCTGGGCCAGCATGCCCTGCGACAGGTCGGACAGGGTATAGTCGGCCTCGGGGCGCGCCTCGGCCACCAGCGCCGTCAGCAGGCCGGTGCCGGCGCCCAGGTCGAGGATGCGAGCGTCGGGCGGGGCCCGTTCCGTCACCAGTTCCACCGTGGCGCCGTAGAAATCGTCGAAGCAAGGAATCAGCCGGCGCCGCTGACCGTCATAGGAGCGGGCGGCGGCGTCGAAGGCGGTCCGAAGGTCCAGACTCATATTACCTCTTCCTGAAATAAGCCTCTTTCCCAAGCGGGGGGGGCTTCGACTATCATACCCATCACCATCCCGATCAAGACAGCAAGACAGAGGCGCCCGTGACCAAAGAACACCCCTTCGCCCAATATGTCCGTGTCCTCGGCAAGGGGCCGCGCCTGTCGCGGCCGCTGACCTTCGAGGAGGCCCGCGACGGCTTTGGCATGGTGATGCGGGGCGAGGTCGAGCCGGTCCAGCTGGGCGCCTTCCTCTGCCTGCTGCGGGTCAAGACCGAGACGCCGGAGGAGGCCGCCGGGCTGGCCGCCGCCATCCGCGAGACGGTGGCGCCGCCGGCCGGGGCGCCCTCGGTCGATCTGGACTGGTCGTCCTATGCCGGCAAGACCCGCCAGTTGCCCTATTACCTGCTGGCGGCGCTGCTGCTGGCCGGTCACGGCATCACCGTGTTCATGCACGGCTCGGAGCATCACACCGCCGGCCGGGTGTGGACCTCGGAAGCGCTGGCGGCCCTGGGGATTCCGGTGGCGACCTCGACCGCCGAGGCCGCCCGGCATCTCGGCGAGGCCCGTTTCGCCTATATGACGCTGGAGCATCTGTCGCCGCCGCTGCATCAGATCATGGAACTGCGCCACCTGCTGGGGCTGCGCTCGCCGGTCCACACCGTGGCGCGGCTGATCAATCCGTTCCGCGCCGCCTGCGCCGTCAACAGCGTCTCCCACCCGCCCTACGCCGTGGTGCATCAGGAGGCGGCGCGCCTGCTGGGCGAGAGCCGCATGGCGGTGTTCAAGGGCGAGGGCGGCGAGGTGGAGCGCCGGCCGGAAAAGGCCTGCGAGGTGCTGTCGCTGGTGGATGGCCAACCGCTGGCCGAGGACTGGCCGGCACTGATCACCGGCACCCGCCCCCATGAGGACAGCCTCGACCTCGGCCGCCTCCAGGCGCTGTGGAGCGGCGCGGAGTCCGACGAGACCGCCGCCGCCGTCATCAGCGGCACCGCCGCCATCGCGCTGAAGGCCATGGGCCGCGCCGCCAGCATCGACGAGGCCGAGGGCATGGCGCTCGCCATGTGGCGCGACCGGGTGCGGACCAAGGTTCCGGGGGCGTGAGCACGCGTCCGGCCCCGCGCCTGCTGATCTCGGCGGCCCACAAATCCTCCGGCAAGACCACGGTAACGGTGGGCCTCGCCGCCGCGCTTTCGGCGCGCGGGCTGGTGGTGCAGCCGTTCAAGAAGGGGCCGGACTACATCGACCCGCTGTGGCTGTCCGCCGCCACCGGGCGGGCCTGCCGCAACCTCGACTTCCACACCCAGCCGCCGCTGCTGATCCGCGAGACCTTCGAGCGGCAGTCGCGCGGCGCCGATCTCAGCCTGATCGAGGGCAACAAGGGCCTCTATGACGGCGTCGACCTGGAAGGCGCCAATTCGTCGGCCATGCTGGCCAACTGGCTGGACGCGCCGGTGGTGCTGGTGGTCGATTGCGCCGGCATGACAAGGGGCGTCGCGCCGCTGCTGATCGGCTATCAGGCCTTCGACCCCACCTTGCACATCGCCGGGGTCATCCTCAACAAGGTCAGCGGCCCCCGCCACGAGAAGAAGCTGCGCGACGTGGTGGCCCATTACACCCGCATCCCGGTGCTGGGCGCCGTCCATCGCGGCCCCGCCATGGAGATCCTGGAGCGGCATCTGGGGTTGGTCCCAGCCAACGAAGCCGAAGCCGCCAGCGAGGCCATCGCCCGCCTCGCCGGAGCGGTGGCGGCCCAGGTGGATCTCGACGCCCTGCTGGCCCTGGCGAATCGGGCGCCGGAAACGGAGGTGTTCGACGCCCCGCTTCCGGCCGTCCCCGCCCCCAGCTTGCGCATCGGCATCGCCCGCGACGCCGCCTTCGGCTTCTATTATCCCGACGATCTCGACGCCCTGCGCCAAGCCGGAGCCGAGCCGGTGCCGTTCGACCCCCTGGCCGATCCGCATCTGCCGCCCGATCTCGACGGGCTATTCATCGGCGGCGGCTTCCCCGAGGCCCATATGGCGGCACTGGAGGCCAATGCCTCGCTACGGGCCGAGATCAAGGCCAGGGGCGAGGCCGGAATGCCCATCTACGCCGAATGCGGCGGGCTGATGTATCTGTCGCGCGCCATCGTCTGGGGGGGCGAACGGCGCGCCATGGTGGGGCTGGTTCCCGGCGACGCAGTCATGCACAAGGCGCCGCAGGGGCGCGGCTATGTGCGGCTGCGCGAGACCGCCGACTTTCCCTGGCCCCGGCTGGAAGACGGCCCCGGCATCGTGCCGGCCCACGAATTCCACCATTCCCGCCTGGAGAACATCGAGGGCAGCCCCCGCTTCGCCTATCAGGTGGTGCGCGGCGCCGGCATCGCCGAAAAGCAGGACGGGCTGATGGTCCACAACACCCTGGCCTGCTACGCCCATCTGCGCAGCGTCGGCGCCAATCCCTGGGCGCCCCGCTTCGTCGCCTTCGTGCGGGAGAAAGGGCGGCGATAGGGAGGCTTTCCCGGCATTCACCGGCGCAATGCTTTGAGCTACACTGAGATCCGACGCGTCGGCGGGAACATGTCGGAGAGGGGACGATGGTGACCAGAGCCTTCAGAAGCCTGAACTCGCGGCCACGATCCTTGCTGGCCTTCACGACCATCATCCTCGGTTATGCCCTGCTGACCGAATTGCCCCTGCCCAGCCGCGTCGTCGCGTCGTGCGACATGGGCTGCGTCGTGTTCCTGGTCCTGACCTGGTCGATGATGGTGCGCTCGACCCCCAGCCAGATGCGGCTGCGCTCGCGGCAGATGGACCATGGCAAATGGGCCTTCCTGGTGCTGACCGTCGGGGTGGCGTTCTTCGCGCTGATCGCCACCGTCATCGAGATGAACGACGCCAAAAGCCTCAGCCACCTCGGCCTGGCCGCCCACCTGACGCTGGCCATCGGCGCCATCCTCAGCGGCTGGCTGGTCATGCACACCACCTTCGCCATCCACTACGCCCATGCCTATTACGGCGCGGCGAAGGGCGGCAACGACAAGGGCGGCCTGGATTTCCTGGGCGACGAGCCGCCCGATTACTGGGACTTTCTCTATTTCTCCCTCGTCCTGGGCATGACCAGCCAGGTCTCGGACGTCACCATCTCGCGCAGGTCGCTACGGCGGCTGGCCCTGGCGCACAGCGTGCTGTCGTTCTTCTTCAACGCGGTCATCCTGGCCATGACCATCAACCTGATCGCCGGGCTGGAGTCGTGAAGCCTCATGGCGCGGGAGGCAAGGGCGCTCGCGCCCGCCCGCCGCTGAGGGCGGCGTTGATCGGTTTCGATCAACGCATTTTGGTACGAGTCCCTACCTCTTGGCGCCGCCCAGCCACTCGGGCAGCGGCAAGGGCAGCCCGTCCAGCGATATGGGCGGCATGGCGTTGACCAGAACCTCGCTGTAGGAATCCATCACTTCGGCCCAGTCGTGGAACACCGCGAACAGTCCGATGGATACTTCCTGGCCGACCGTCACCGAATCGGGGGGCGGCAGGTCGAGATAGGCTTCGGCCTCGCTGCCCTGATAATGCACCACCATGCCGCTGCGCCGGGCCAGCGCCACCATGGAGCGATTGTCCGACAGACAGAGGGTGTACAGCTTCTCGGCACGGCGGTTGCGGGCGAAGGTCACCGCCTGACGCAGCAGGTCGGAGCCGATGCCGCCGGTGCGGTTGTCGCTGTCGACGCTGACTCCCACCTCCGCCAACTCGCCGCTGAGGGCGACATGGGCGGCGCCGATCACCCGGTCCCGCTCCACGGCCCCCAGAACCAGGTCGTCCTCGGCGATGCCGGCCACATGGGTGTCGATCCAGCCGTCGGTGACGCCGCCGCGAGCGAAGCGCAGCCGACGGTCGTTCTCCGCCAGCCGCTTGAGATGTTCGGCGTAAAGCGGGCGTTCGTGGGCGTAGAGCCGGCGGATCTGCATGGCGAGCCTCCTGGTGTGCTCCTCATGAGATGGGGTGTTTATGCTGCATCGCAACATAGGCCTTTGATGACCGGCTTCGGTCAGTACAAAAGCCGCGCCGCCCGCAGCCGTTCGGCCGGGGTCAGAAGCGGGTTGGCCGGGCCGGGGCCTGTGCCCAGCAGGTAGTCGATGGCGCGGCGCCCCTTGCTGTCGGTATGGAAGCGGTCGGCGCCGGCATCCAGCAGCAAGGTGATCAGCGGCAACGAGCCGTTGCCGGCGGCATACATCAAGGCGGTGCGGGAATCGTGGGCCAGGCTCCGCTGCTTGGCGGTCTGCCAGGTGTCGGCGTTGACCCGCGCGCCATGGTCGAGCAGGAAGCGAACCGCGTCGAGCCGATTGGCCTGGGCCGCCGCCATCAGGGCGGTCTTGCCGAAATGGTTGCGGGCGTTGACCTGGCGCACCGCCCGCAGCCCTTCCTGATCCATCTCGCCCGAAATGGATGCCGCCGCCTCCCAAAGCGGGGGCAGCGCCGCCGGATGGCCGACCGCCACATGCAGGATCGGATCAGACGGCGCGAAGACGGCGCAGGTGCCGAACGGCTTCAGGTCCTCGGTCGCCGGCTCCTTGAGGAAGGCGGCGATCTCCTCCACCGGCGCCACGTCCACCAGCAGCCGGCGCAGCGACCGCGGCGGCCGCCCGTCGCCGCAGCCGGAACCGGTGGCCGAGGCGAACAACGCCCGCTCGGCGGCGGCGGCCGCTTCGGTCTCGTCCAGGCCCTTGCCGCGAAACCACTGGCCGAGGCTGGCCTTGGCCGCCTCGAACAGACGGCGCAGTTCCAACGCGGTGGCGTGGTTGGTCAGCGAGGCATAGCCCCAGGTCTGATACGGATAATCCAACACCGGCGCCGGCTCGGCCAGCAGGGCGCGCGGGTCCGACAAAATCCGCTCCATGCGCCCCAGATCCGCCACCGGCAGGGGATAGCGCGGCATCTTGCCCCGGCTGACATTGCCGCCCCCATCGGCGGCGGCGGTGGCGATCAGGAAGGCGGCGAAGTCGGCCTCGGGGAAGCCCTCCACCTTGCCGCACCCGGCCAGGCAACCCGAGACCGGCAAGCGCAGATCGACCTTGCCGTCGCCCTCGACGGGAAGCGTCTCGGGGGTCACGGCCGCCGCCAGGGCCGGGCGGCGCTGCATCACGGCGCAGGGAACCACATAGGGATAGCGGTAGCTCCCCGACGCCACCTCGACGATCCCGGTGAACGCCGCCAGCCGCAGACTGGGCAACAGCGAGGCGTCGGTGCCGTCATAAGGGCGCGGCTGGCCGGCGAAGCGGAGCGATGAAGGCGTGGCCCTGGGCAGGGCCGAGCGGTCGATGCCGGCCATCAGCGAGCGGATCTCGTCGTCCCGCGCCGCCGAGGGCTCGCGGAAGGCATGCAGGAACAGGGCGAGGTCCAGCCGGGCCAGCGGATCTTCGAGGGTCGCCAGCCGCAGCGGCGCCTCGGCGGCGTCGGGATTGTCGGCCATGAAGCGGATGGCGGCATCCCGGTTCCATGGCGGCGCCGGCTGGGTCCCGTCATAGCGGGGCACAGGCGGCGGCGGCGGAACGGCCAACCCGCCGAACCCCTTGGGATCCTGGGCCAGACGCTCCATCAAGGCGAAATCCTGCCGCTGGTCGTCGAATACCGGACAGGACAGCAACGGCCCGCCCAAAGGACCGAGCCGCTTGGCCACATCCTCGAAAGCGTCGCGGCGGCCCACCACCACCGGACAAGGCAGCCGCAGCCAGATTTCGTCGAGAACGGCGTCGCCGGCGGTATAGATCCAAAGATTGCGCCGGGCCGACAGGTCGTAGCGCATCTGGTGCGCGGCGGTCTCGGCGGTTTCCAGCACCAGCACCGCGTCCACCAGCCGCATGGTCTGGACCAGGGCCAGCAGCGGCGACAGGTTGCGCAGCAGGGCGAGGCTTTGGCCATAGGCGGTCGGCAGCACCACCTTGTCCAGGTCGGTCTGATAACGCTGCCCCCGGATCACCTCGTCCTGATGGGCCAACCGCCGCAACGCCTCGGCCCGCACCAGCGCCAGATGATCGTGGAACAGGTTGTCGCGCCCCCGCAGCAAGGCATCGACCGCATCCACCAGATGCTCCAGCGGGTCGCGAACCACGCCCTCGGGCAGCCGCAGGGGCGAGCGCCCCACCGCCACCCGCTCCAGATCGGCTTGAATACGCGTCAGCACCCGCTGCGGCGCCAGGAAGGCGCCGGGCCGCTCGTCCGGTTCGACCGCCACATGCCGAAGGGCGAAGACGTCGATCCCCAGCAGGATCGCCGTAAGAGCGATGACGGCCAGTCCAATCGACCAGACCGCGCGCATGGGAGGATCAGTCGAGAAAGCGGGAGACGGTCTGAAGGAAGCTGGAGACCGAGATGGGCTTGGCGATATAGCCCTCGCAGCCGCCTTCGCGAATCTTCTCCTCGTCGCCCTTCATGGCGAAGGCGGTCACCGCGATGACCGGGATGTTTTTCAGTTCGGCGTCTTCCTTGAGCATCTTGGTGATCTCAAGGCCGGAGATTTCCGGCAGTTGGATGTCCATCAGGATCAGGTCGGGGCGGTGCTTGCGGGCGATGTCCATGGCCTCGCGGCCATCCTTGGTCTGGAGCGTCGTGTAGCCGTTGGCTTGAAGCAGGTCGTTGAACAATTTCATGTTCAACTCGTTGTCTTCGACGATCAGTACAGACTTGGTCATGACATACCCCAACAAAAACCACAGCCCGGTGCCGGGAGGCGAAACCGGAAATCCAACAGTTACCCTATAGGCATCATTACCAATTCGCCAGCCCGAGTCAAACCGCAGGACGCCTGCCGCGGCCGATGGCCGCCCCCGCAATCATGATCCAGCCCAATATCAGCGAAATCCCCCCGGCCGGCGTCACCAGCGGCAACGGCAACGGCCCGAACATAGCCTTAATGTACAAAGAACCGGAGAACATGGCAATCCCGACCGCAATCAAAACGCCGCCGAGCCGGGCGCTTCGGCGGCCCTCGCCGGCCAGCCGGTCGATGGACAGCAGCGCCACGGCATGGATCAGCTGGAACAGGCTGGCCCGCTCCATCAGCGGCGCCACCGCCGCATCCACGCCATGGGCGCCATAGGCGGCCAGGCCGATGGCCATGGCCCCGTTGAGTCCGGCCAACAATATCCACGGGCGCATGCATCTAACTCCTTGACCTGACGGCAATCCTTCCCGAGATAATGGCGATACAACAAGCAGAGGGCGAGGGGGGATTATGGCGGTCCGACCGGGAGTCATCCTTATCCTTCTGCTGGCCGGGCTGGCCTGGTCGCCGGCCTTCGCCCAAGACTCCGCGCCGGCGAACGCCGCCACCGTCACCCGCCTGCAAGGCAGCGCCCAGGCGGTCGAGGCCGCCGGCAGCCGGATTCTGGCGGCGGGCGACCCGGTCCACCGGGGCGACCGCCTGCGCACCGGCCCGGCCTCGCGTCTGCAACTGCGCTTCGCCGACGGCATGGAACTGACACTCAGCGACGGCGCCGAGATGGTGGTGGACGAGTTCGCCTGGGCTCCTGCCACCGCCGAGGGCAAGGCGGGCCTAAGCCTGATCCAGGGATCGTTCCTGCTGGAGACCGGTCAGGTGGGCAAGCTGCCCGACCATCCGCTGGTGGTGAAGACGCCGGTGGCCTCGGTGGGGGTGCGCGGCACCCGCTTCTGGGGCGGCCCGCTCGACGCCTTGCTGAACGTGCTGCTTCTGGAGGGCCGCGTCGTCGTCACCACCCCCAGCGGCAGCGTCGAACTCTCCCCCGGCCAGGGCACCGGCGTCACCGCCGTCGGCGCCGCCCCCATGCCGCCGTCGGCATGGGAGGCCGAGCGCATCGGCCGCGCCTTCGCCACGGTCAGTTTCGAGAAGTAGGAGCGACGAGCGAATTTCGCTCGGAGCCGCGAGCAAGGCCCGGCGATTGAGGGGCACGAGGCAAGCCGATTTCTCGGCTTGCCGGTCACAAACCTATCGGAACACCACCGTCTTGGAGCCGTTGAGCAGCACCCGCTGCTCGGTGTGCCAGCGCACGGCGCGGGCCAGCACCACGTTCTCGATGTCGCGGCCGATGGCCACCAGATCCTCGGGGGTGTGGGTGTGGTCGACGCGCTCGACGCCCTGCTCGATGATGGGGCCTTCGTCCAGGTCGGGCGTCACGTAATGGGCGGTGGCGCCGATGATCTTGACGCCCCGCGCATGGGCCTGGTGATACGGCTTGGCCCCCTTGAAGCTGGGTAGGAACGAGTGGTGGATGTTGATGGCCTTGCCCTGCAATTGCCGGCACATGTCCGCCGACAGGATCTGCATGTAACGGGCCAGCACCACCAGATCGGAATCGGCGCGGGCGATGGCCTCCATCACGCGCGCTTCCTGGTCCGCCTTGTCGTGCTTGTCCACCGCCAGGTAGTGATAGGGAATGCCGTGCCATTCGACGATGGAGCGCATCTCCGGGTGGTTGGAGATCACCGCCGGAATCTCCACCGCCAGCGATCCGGTGTGGTAGCGGTGCAGCAGGTCGTTGAGGCAGTGGCCGAACTTGGAGACTAGGATCACCACCCGCGGCTTGCGGTTGGCGTCGTGCAGCTTCCAGATCATCTGAAAACGCTGGGCGATGGCGGTGAACAGCTTCTCGAATTCGGGCTTGGCCGGCGTCATGGCCCCCGATCCGAACACGATGCGCATGAAGAACCGCGACGACAGCGGGTCGCCGTACTGGGCCGCTTCGGTGATGAAGCAATCGTGCTGGCTGAGAAAGCCCGAGACCGCCGCCACGATCCCCACCGTGTCGGGACAGGTGATGGTCAGAATCCAAACCTGCTTGTCAGCCATGTCTCTCTATCTCCCAACGAAACCCTCGCCGGTCTTATCCGACATGGGGCGATGCGCCAAGCCGGCAATCGTCCCCTTGCCTTTTTTCCGCAAATCGCCGAAGGTCCCGCCAATCCGTTTCGACCAAGGAGAGGCCCGATGATCACCGTCTACTACAAGTCGGGCACCGCCCAGTGGAAGTACGAGCTGGAAGATGCCGAACACGACTACATCATCAAGAACGTGCTGGAAGACAGCCCCGACCTGACCGAAATGTTCGACGACTCGCTGGACATCCTGCGCGACATCTCCGCCATGGACGAAGACGAGATGGACGAGGAAGACGAGATCGACCAGACCATCGCCGTGTCGTTCATCTGGCACTATTTCAATCATCTGGCCGAAGGCGACGACCGGATCGAGGGCGACATCGTCCTGATCGAGGAAGAAGACGGCTCGGGCGTCACCGTGCTCCCGGCCAACGCCATCGACGAAGAAGAGTCGTAACCCTCGCCCGGTTACGGGCGAGGGGTTCGCGAAGCGGGTGTCACCCCACTTCGCTGCGGTAGGTGTCGGCCATCGCCGCGTCGGCCTCGGGGTCGAGCAGGGCGGAAATGGCGGCCAGCAGGCCCATCTCCTCCTTCTGGATGTGGAAGATCTCGCGCTCGATCAGTTCGGCGCCGGCATCCTTGAACTCGCCCCAGCTCGCATCGGTGAAGCCGGCATCGGCGGCGGCGACCGCCAGGTCGGCCACCTGGATCGCCAGCGGCAGGATCGAGCGGTGTTCGTGGGTCAGCATGGTGACGATGCCGGTCTCGCCCTGTTCGACAAACGCCTTGAACAGGTGGTTCTCCTCGAAGCTGAAATGACTTTCCACCTCGGAACGGAGCGTGCGCGACAGCTGCTTCAGCTTGCGCGCCACCAGATCGTCCACCTGGGGCGACTTGCGGTTGGCGCCGAGGAATTCCTCCAGCGACTGCAGGGCCTCGATGGTGGTCATGTGGGCCTGATGCAACAGGGCGCCGGTCTGGGTCTGCATGGGGGCTATCCTTCGTGGTTGGCGGCGGCGGCCGCATTCATGTGGGTGCGGTAGCGGCGGATCACCTCGATGGCGAACCCGCCGAAAGCGATGGAACCGGCCAGGCCGGCGACCAGCCCCAGCCACAGCGGCCAGGTCCAGCCGCCGATGATGGCGGCGGCGATCAGAACCAGCGCCGCCGTATGGCAGGCGAGGTGGATATCGACCGGCAGCTTGGGGGCCAGCCGGGACAGCAGCGCCGGCTTGCCGCCCAGCGACGACGAATGCATGGAGGCCAGGAATGGCATGATCCGTTGCAGCAGGGCCGTGACGAAGGTCAACAGCCAGCCGAAAATCAGCAGGAACCCCCACAGGGTCGCCCACGGATCGGCCGGCGCCCCCAGGGCCAGGGCCAGCCCGACCAGCAATCCCAGCGGCAGCAGGACCACCGCCACCCAGACCAGCCGGAAGAACGGCTCGAACCGCTTCTTCATGCGGCTCTTGATGGTGCCGCTGAGGGCATGGGCGTGCAGCCCCACCGCGACCAATCCCAGCACCGCCCCCAAGGCGGCGACGGCGCCGATTCCCGACGCCACGCCGACCACCGCCACCGTCAGGGCGATGCCGGAGGCCAGCGCCGAGCGCTTGGCCAGCTTGTCCGGCACCGCCGAGCCCAGCACGAACATGGGAATCAGCACGGTGGAAAAGCCCAGCGCCAGCATGCCCATGAAGCCATAGCCGGCCAGCACCGCATGGGTGACGGCGACAGCGCCGTGATCGGGCAGAAAACCCTTTGTGAAGTCCACCACCAGGCCCAGCCCCAGCACCGCCAGCGCCGCCAGCGACACCACCGCCATCCAGGTGTAGCGGGTGACGCCGGGCAGGTCGCCGACCTGGCGCAGATTGGCCGCCACCAGTCCGCCGAACACCGTCAGCCCCGCCACCGCCAGAGCGCCGCCCAGATGCTGCGCCCCGGGGATCGCCAGACCGAGGCCGGCGACGAACACCGCCACGCCGGGGGCGTAGAGCCAGAACATCAGCCGGATCGCCCATAGCGGCCCCAGCGGCCGGCGGGTCGCCACCGGCAACAATTGGATCGAGGCCCCCATGGCGGACATGGCCAAGGTGCCCAGCGTGATCATGTGCAGGGCCGCCAGCACCAGCCCCTGCCCGCCCATGAAACCCAGCACCGCCTCCGGCCCCGCCGCCAGCAGGGTGGCCCAGGCGGCCATGTGGAACACCACGGCGGCGATGAAGAAGCGATAGGGAAGCGAGGGCGGAAGCAGACGCTCCTTGGCCCCCATCATCAGGCTGCCGGGAAACATCAGATGCGCTCCAGCCACAGGCGGATGTTGACGACCTCGCTGGCCATGCGGGCGATGTGCCAGCCGCGCTCGGCCAATTCGGGGGCGAGCAATTGCGGCTCGCGGTCGTGATGAACCACCACGGTCTCGTCGCCGTCGATGCCTTCGATCAGGCGGATGATGGCCAACAGCGGATTGGGCGGGCTCAGTTTGCGCACGTCGATATGGATGCCGTCATCCTCGCGCCAGGTCATGGCGCCCTCGGGCAGGACCTCGACCTCGGCGCCGGCTTCCCAGTCGGCGCCGCCGTCCAGGTGGAAGAACACCCGCCAATGGCCCTCGGACAGCTTACGGCCGTAGGAGGAGAAGCCGCGTCCCGCCAGGATGCGGCGCAACGGCGACGGGTTGAACGGGGCGTCGATCACCAGGAAGCCGCCGAAGGCGATCGGGGCCGCCGCCTCCATGATGGCGGCGAAAGGGTCCTCGCCGCCCGCCAGGATGCCGCGCACATCGACCGGCGGACGATCCAGCGCCAAGGCCAGCCATTCCGGCGGGCCGCCCGCTTTCGTGTTAGCTTCCATCGACGGGTTTTCAGCCATCACTTGTATCCTCAAGTCTGACCCAACCCTGCCCACCCGTCCGGGCAGCCGCCTTGACGTTTGTTAAGCAGGTCGCGGCGACTGCATATTTCTTAGTCGCCGCCGCCGTCGCGGACCAGGCGGCGCAGCGCCTCGATGTCGGTGATCTCGACCTCGCGGCCGTGGGTTTCCACGCCCACCGCCTTGAGGCGGTTCAGCGCCCGCGACAGGCTTTCCGGCGCGATGCCGATACGGCTGGCCAGCACCGACTTGGTCAGCGGCAGGCGCACCCGTTCGGAATTGCCGCTCCCGACCTCCTTCGCCGCCAGGGC
Organism: uncultured Magnetospirillum sp.; assembly: GCF_903853455.1. GTDB lineage: Bacteria > Pseudomonadota > Alphaproteobacteria > Rhodospirillales > Magnetospirillaceae > Phaeospirillum. The sequence continues at coordinate 55,066 of NZ_CAINTR010000204.1, read as the reverse complement.
CAGCAGGAAGGTGGCGAGACGCTGGCTGGGCGATTTGCTTTTCAACTCGCTGATCTCGTGGACCAGACGGGTCTGCCAGCGCGACAGGCCGGACAGCAGGGTCAGCCCCATGGCCGGGTTGTCGGCCAACCGTTTGAGGAACAGCGCCGCCGGGATGTGGACCAGCCGCGACCCGGCCGCCACCTCGCAGTTGAGCGGGAAAATGCCCGACGAGAAGATGGCCGCCTCGGCGAAGGTGCAGATGGGATCGAACACCTCGATGATGGACTGGTCGCCGGTCTCGGTCAGGGCGAACAGGTTGACCCGGCCTTCCAGCACCACGAAGAAGCGGTCGGCCTTGTCGCCCTGGCTGAACAGCAGTTCCACCTCGGGATAGGCCTGCACATGGGCGCCGTCCAGCAGCACCGCCAGCTCGCCGGTGCCAAGCCCGGCCAGCAGGGGAGCCTGGGCGACGAGGTCGAGATCGGAGGATGCCAGGGTGCCCATCATCCCACCTCGTCTTCGGCGCAGAAGTCGCGCAGCCGCGCCACGTCGGCGACGACCACCGAATTGTCGGGCCGCGATTCGACCCCCAGCCGCGCCAGCTTGCCCAGAGCGCGCGACAGGCTTTCCGGCTTCATGCCCAACTGGTCGGCCACCAGCTTCTTGTCGTAGGGAAAGCGCAGCTCGGCACGGCCCTCATCGGTCTCCACCATGGTCAGCAGGAAGCTGCCCAGCCGCTGGGCGGTGGTCTTCAGCTTCAGCTCGGCGATCTGGCGCACCAGCATGCGCAGCCGCAGCGACATGGTGGTCAGCATGTGCAGCAGGATGTCCATGCGGCCTTCCAGGCGGGCGCGGAACGCCGCCGCCGGAATGGCCAGCAGGCTCGCCTGGGTCAGCACCCGCGCCGACATGATGTAGCGGCCGGAGCCGAACATGGCGGCGTCGCCCAGCACGGCGGAGCGGCGCGCCACCTCGACCACGCTCTTGCGCCCGCCGGACTCCAGCGACAGCTCCACATGACCGTCCAGCACCACATAGAAGCAGTCCACCGGCTCGCCTTCCCGATAGAGCTGACGCTCGGGCGGCAGCGACAGGATTTCGGCGCCCTCCAGCAGGCCCCGCATGTCCTTTTCCACCACCCCGGTGAACAGGGGGGCGAATTGCAGTTGCAGCAGGATTTCCCTGTCCAGCGCCGGCGTCATGCCATGTCCTTGCCGATGATTCGAGCCGGGAACGGTACGACGAAGCCAGCAGCGGGGCCAGTCCTTTATGGGTTGCCCCGGACCGGCCGGACCGGATAAGAAGACCCAGGGTTACCGAAGGATCGGGTCATGAACAAGGCATCGCGTCTGCCCATCGGCATCTTCGATTCGGGCGTCGGGGGCTTGACCGTGCTGAAAGCGGTGCGCGAGCGCCTGCCCGCCGAATCGCTGATCTATCTCGGCGACACCGCCCGCCTGCCCTACGGCACCAAAAGCGCCCAGACCGTGGCCGCCTATGCGCTGGAAGCCTCGCGCCGGCTGGTCTCCTACGGCATCAAGGCCCTGCTGGTGGCCGACAACACCTCGTCGGCCCATGCGCTGGAAGCCCTCAGAGCCGAGTTCCCCGGCCTGCCGGTGATCGGCGTGGTGGAGCCCGGCGCGGCGGCGGCGGCGGCGGCCTCGGCGCGCGGCCGCATCGTGGTGGTCGCCACCGAAAGCGCCGTCCAGGCGGGAACCTATCCCCGCGCCATCCTGCATTCCCGCCCCGGCGCCCAGGTGACACAGCTGGCCTGCCCGCTGTTCGTCTCCATGGTGGAAGAGGGCATGGTGGACGGCCCCATCGCCGAGCAGATCGCCCGGCATTACCTCGACCCGTTGTTCACCGGGCCGGATTCCGCCGATTGCCTGTTGCTGGGCTGCACCCATTTTCCGGCGCTGGCGCCGCTGTTCCATCGCCTGCTGGGACCGGAGGTGGCGGTGGTGGACTCGGCCTCGACCACCGCCATGGTGATCGAGGACCTGTTGTCGCTGAGGCATCTGAAAGCCCCCGCCGACGGCCAGGGAACCATCCGCTACCTGGCCACCGACGCGCCGGAGCGCTTCGCCCGGGTGGCCCGCGTCTTCGTGCCGTGGGCCATCGCGGCGTCGGAGATCGAGACCATCGATCTTTAGGATCGATGCCCCCTCTCCCTCAAGGGAGAGAGAAATACCGGCCTCATCCCCCCGCTTGCTTCAGGCGGGCGCGGGCGTCGGTCAGGCGGGCGTAGAGGTCGTGGCAGGCCTTGGCCACCTCGGGAATGCGCTCCCAGTTGATGGGAAGTTCCTCGGACAGATCATGCAGGTCCATCTTGGACTGAATCGCCTGGGCGCTCAGCTTCTTGACCTCGGCCTTGAGGGCTTCGACGTCGCTCATATGTGGGCATCCTGAGATGTGGGCGGTGGCGGCGAGGCCAAGTGTAGTGCCGCCGGCGCCATCCCTCAACCCGCCAGGCGGAAGACCTGCTTTGCGCCGGTCCGCGCCACGGGAGCCGGCGCGGCATGGCCCGACGTCTCGTCGTCGCCGACCCGGGTGTGGAAGCAGCCCAGGCACCACAGAACCGGCGCCAGGACCCGCTCGCTCACGATGGAGTGGCGGGTGCGGCGGCCGCAATGGGGGCAATGGCGGAAATCGTCGTGAGCGGGGCTCATCGTCTGAGAATCTCGGCGGTGAACGGTGGGCATTGCTTAATCCCCGGGTTGAAAGCCTTCAAGCGAAGCTTCCGTGACGTCTTCAACGTCCGGGCTTTGTATTCTCCACGGAAATATGGCGACACCATGGCCGACCGACACGAACTCTTCATTGTTCCTCGGCGCCCGAGCCTGCCACTCTCCAGCCGCCAAAAGCGCGAGGAGGATTGGTTGGACGATCTTGATTACGCCGCCGAACGGTCTGAAGTTTTCACCGAAGCCGCCCTCAGGTCCGTTCTCGGCCGCATGGCCGGAGCGCCGTCGTCGGGGGTGTGCCGGTCGTGCACCGACACCATCGAACCCGAACGCCTGCGGGCCAATCCCAAGGCCCGGCTGTGCAGCTGCTGCGCCGCGGAAGAGGAGCACCGCCACCACCGCTCGCGCCGCTGCGGCCCGCGCGACAACTGATACCATATTTCGCTGATCGCAACCGATCAGCGACGCCCTCATGCGCCGGGCGGGCCACCTCCGTGGCCCTTGGCTCCCGCGCCACGAGGCGCGCGGCCGCAGTCGCGTCCGGCTTTCTAGAACGTCAGGTCGCCGCAGGCCGGCACCGTGTCGAACGGTGCCAGCACCTCGGCGGCGGCGCCCGCCTTGCGCCAGTCGGGCGTGTTGTCGCGGTCGATCAGCAGGGCGCGCACCCCCTCGACGAAATCGTGGGCCGGCGCCAGTTCCATGGCGAGGCGGAATTCCATTTTCATGCAGTCGTCGAAGCTCATGGTCCGGCCGCGCCGGATCATCTCGAAGCTGACCGCCACCAGATGGGGCGACTTCTTGACGAGACCGGCCAGGGTCTCGGCCGCCCAAGGGTCGGACTCCGCCGCCAGCGCCGCCAGCACCTCCGCCAGGGAGGCCTTGCCGAAGCAGCGGTCGATCAGGGCGCGCTTGTCGTCGATTGCGGCGGGGCCGGGATCGCTGGCGAAGCCGGCCAGCGTCGCCTCGACCTCGGCGGCGTCGCGGGCCTCGGACAGGGCTTCGCGCAGGGCCGGCAACCGCTCGCTTTCCACATAATGGGTGGCGACGCCCACATGCAGGGTGTCGGCCGCCTTCAGCCGTGCCCCGGTCAGGCCGAGATACATGCCGATGTCGCCGGGCAGATGGGGCAGGAAATGGCTGCCGCCCACGTCGGGGAAGAAGCCGATGCCGGTTTCCGGCATGGCGAACAGGGTGCGCTCGGTGGCGACGCGGAAGCGGCCATGCACCGACACGCCGACGCCGCCGCCCATGACGATGCCGTCGAGCAGGGCCACATAGGGCTTGGGCATGGTCTTGATGCGGCGGTTCAGCCGGTATTCGTCACGGTAGAAGGCGGCGACGAATTCGCGGTCGCCGGCCTTGCAGGCTTCGAACAGCAGCTTGATGTCGCCGCCGGCGCAGAACGCCTTCTCGCCCGCCCCTTCGATCACCACGGCGGTGACGGCCGGATCGGCGGCCCAGGCGTCCAACTGCGGATGGATGACGTGGACTTGGTCCAGGGTCAGGGCGTTGAGCGCCTTGGGCCGGTCGAGAACGATGCGGCCCAGAGTTCCAGTACGCTCGAAATGAATGTCCTGATGCATTTCCGACTTTCCTTCTTTCCTCGCGGCGGTCGCCGGTCAAGGAGACACGAATAAGATCGAATGATGAGGGGGGCTTAACCTAATTATCGTCATGGCCGGGCTCGTCCCGGCCATTCACGCGGTGGAGAGAGCCTTATTCGACCTTATTCGTGTTCATTCGTGTCCAAATACCTTTGCTAAAGACCATTTTTCCACATGGCGGCATAAGTCTCGCGCAGCACGTTCTTTTGCACCTTGCCCATGGCGTTGCGCGGCAGGTCGCTGACCAGCACCACCTGCTTGGGCACCTTGTAATTGGCCAGCCGGCCGCGCAGGTCGGCGATCACCCCGTCGGGGGTCAGGCCGGAATCGGTCGGCGCCACCACGACGGCGAGGCCGGCCTCACCGAAATCCGGGTGCGGCATGCCGACCACGGCGGATTCGACCACGCCGTCCATGCGGTCGATGGCGTCCTCCACCTCCTTAGGATAGACGTTGTAGCCGCCCGAGATGATCAGGTCCTTGGCGCGGCCGACGATGGAGACATAGCCCCGGTCGTCGATCACCCCCACATCGCCGGACTTGAAGAAGCCGTCCTCGGTGAACTCGGCCTTGGTCTTCTCCGGCATGTTCCAGTAGCCCTTGAAGATGTTGGGCCCCTTGACCTCGATGATGCCGACCTCTCCGTCAGGCAGCACCTGGCCCTCCTCGCCGGTGATGCGGAGATCCACGTCCGGCAGGGGAAAGCCGACCGTGCCGGCGCGGCGGTCCCCAATCAGCGGGTTGGAGGTGAACATGCCGCCCTCGGTCATGCCGTAGCGTTCCAGGATGGTGTGGCCGGTCTTGGCGGCAAAGGTGTTGAAGGTCTCCTCCAGCAGCGGTGCCGAGCCCGAGATGAACAGCCGCATATGGCGACAGGCCGAGGGCGTCAGGCGGGAACTGGCGACCAGACGGGTGTAGAAGGTCGGCACCCCCATGAACACGGTGGCGCGCTCCAACAGTCCGATGGCCTGCTCGGCGTCGAATTTGGGACAGAAGATCATGGCGGTGCCGTTCAGCAGCACGCAGTTGATCGCCACGAACAGCCCGTGGGTGTGGAAGATGGGCAGGCAATGCAGCAGCACGTCGTCGGGCCGGAACCCCCACAGCCGGTGCAAGGTCAGGGAATTGCTGGCCAGATTGGTATGGCTCATCATGGCGCCCTTGGGCCGCCCGGTGGTGCCCGAGGAATAGAGGATGGCGGCGATGTCGTCGCCACCCCGGCTGGTGGTGGGAAACTCCGGGCTCTGGCCCTTGGCCCGCTCGGGCAGGGTGCCGTCGCCCTTCGCCCCCAGGGTCAGCACGCAGGTGACGATGCCGGCCTTGACCGCCAGCGCCTCCAACTCGGACAGGCGATGGGGCTGGCACACCACGGCGGCGGGAACGGCGTCGGACAGAAAGTATTCCAACTCGTCGGACTGATAGGCGGTGTTGAGCGGCAGCAGGATGGCGCCGGCCCGCACGCAGGCCAGATACAGCACCACCGCCTCGGCCGACTTGTCCACCTGCACCGCCACCCGGTCGCCCGGCTTGACCCCGGCGCCGGTCAGCACATGGGCGTAGCGGGCGGAGGCCGCCTCCAACTCGCCATAGCTGAGCGTGGCGCCACCGGGAACCTCGATGAACGGACGCGACCGGTCGGCGGGAAAGCGCGAGCGGAACAGTTCGAACAGATTGGACTGCATTGGTGCGCCTCTCCTTCCCTCATCGCCATGCCCGGCCATGACGGCGTTTTGCAATTGCTGTCAACCGCGATAGCACACACGCCGCCACGATTCCATCGCTTTGTATCCAGATGTACTATTTTCTGGATACAATCCTACGACATGATGGACACGAATTCGGCGAAGATATCCGCCTGGATGGTGACGTGCTTGCGCATGGCCATCTGGGCCCGGTCGGGGTCGGCGGCGGCGATGGCGGCGACCACCTCGCCATGTTCGTGGAAGCTGCCCTCGACCCGCTGGGGGTGGTTGAGCTGGTAGCGCCGATAGGGCGCCAGCCGGGCGAACAGCGAGCGCGCCATCTCCTGCAGCACCTCGTTGTGGCTGCCGTCGTAGATGGCCTCGTGGAAGGCACGGTTGACGGCATAGTATTCGTCCAGGTCGCGGGCCTCGCACATGCGGGCGGCGGTGGCGTGCAAGCCGGTCAGATGGGCCTTTTCGTCAGGCGACATGCGGCGTGCGGCGAAGCGGGCGCACAGGCCCTCGACCTCGCTCATCACCTCGAACATCTGGACCATGCGGTGCAGGTCCAGCGGCGCCACCACCGCGCCCTGACGCGGTTTCTTGACCACCAAGCCGGAATGGACCAGTTGCAGGATGGCTTCCCGCACCGGGGTGCGCGACAGGCCGAACCGGGTGGCGAGACTCTCCTCGTCCAGCCGGGTTCCGGGGCGGAGGACGCCCTGGAAAATCTCTTTCTCGATGGCCTGGCGGATTTCCTCCGCTCGTGTTGCCGGCCGTTTCTGCTCGGTCATGGCGTCTCCCGCACCCCTGCTCGTCACCGCATCAATATACATGCTCCGGGGAACATGTCTAAGCCGCATCGCTTTCTTGCACACAAATTTAGGTGTTTCCGTATACAGGATATGGACCGATCGCATCCCTTGTGATAATTCCTTACCCATCGGTCGCAATGATCGATACCCTCTTTGGGCACAACCGAGGCGCAGACTTCGGCACAGGGACAGAAACGTATGGATTTCGGCCTTTCCGAGGACCAGGAAGCCTTTCGCCGTGCGGCCCACGATTTCGCCGAGGGCGAGATGGCGCCCCATGCCGCGCGCTGGGACGAAGACAGCGTCTTCCCGGAAGACGCCCTGCGCAAGGCGGCCGCGTTGGGCTTCGCCGGCATCTATGTGCGCGACGACGTGGGCGGCTCGGCGCTGTCGCGGCTCGACGCCGCCCTGATCTTCGAGGAACTGGCCGCCGCCTGCCCGTCCACCGCCGCCTATATCTCCATCCACAACATGGCGTCGTGGATGATCGACAGCTTCGGCGACGCGGCCCAGCGCCACCGCTGGCTGCCCGATCTGACCACCATGCGCCGCTTCGCCAGCTATTGCCTGACCGAGCCCAATGCCGGCTCCGACGCCGCCAGCTTGCGCACCAAGGCCGAGCGCGACGGCGACCATTACGTCCTGAACGGCACCAAGGCCTTCATCTCCGGCGGCGGCCGCTCGGACATCTATGTGGTGATGGTCCGCACCGGCGCCCCCGGCCCCAAGGGCATCTCCTGCGTGGTGGTGGAGGCCGGAACCCCCGGCCTGTCCTTCGGCAAGCAGGAGAACAAGCTGGGCTGGAAGAGCCAGCCCACCGCCTCGGTGATCTTCGAGGATTGCCGCATCCCGGTCGCCAACCGCATCGGCGCCGAGGGCGACGGCTTCAAGATCGCCATGAAGGGCCTGGACGGCGGCCGCATCAATATCGGCGCCTGTTCCTTAGGGGGCGCCCGGCGCTGCCTGGAGCTGGCTGTCGACTACACCAAGCAGCGCCAGCAGTTCGGCCAGCCCATCGCCGGCTTCCAGGCCACCCAGTTCCGCCTCGCCGACATGGCCAGCGAATTGGACGCGGCGCGGTTGATGATCCACCGCGCCGCCGACTCGTTGGACCGCAAGTCGCCGCAGGCGACGGTGCACTGCGCCATGGCCAAGCGCATCGCCACCGACATGGGCTTCCAGGTGGTGGACGCGGCGCTGCAACTGCACGGCGGCTACGGCTACATCAAGGAATACCCGATCGAACGCTATCTGCGCGACCTGCGGGTGCACCAGATCCTGGAAGGCTCCAACGAGATCATGCGGGTGATCATCGGCAGGGCGCTGACGGAATAGGTCGGGAATCGACGAGCCGCAAGGCTCGGGCTTAGAAAGGGAGGACACCATGGCGAGCGTCGGATTCATCGGTCTGGGCAATATGGGGGCGCCCATGATGCGCAACCTGCTGAAGGCGGGACATGCGGTCAGGGCCTTCGACCTGTCGGACCTCGCTCGCCGTCACGCCGCCGATGCCGGCGCCACTGCCGTGGACAGCGCCCGCGAGGCGGCCGGGGGCGTCGATGTGGTGGTGACCATGCTGCCGGCCGGCGCCCATGTGAAGTCGGTGATGCTGGGCGAGGACGGCCTGTTCGCCGCCGCCGCTCCCGGCACCCTGTTCATCGATTCCTCCACCATCGACGTGGCCACCGCCCGTCTGGTCGCCACCGCGGCGGCCGAGGCCGGTCACGTCATGATCGACGCCCCGGTCTCCGGCGGGGTCGGCGGCGCCGAGGCCGGGACGCTCACCTTCATGGTCGGCGGCCCCGATGCCGCCTTCGCCCGCGCCAAGCCGTTCCTCGACGTCATGGGCAAGACCATCGTCCATGCCGGCGGCCCCGGCAACGGCCAGGCCGCCAAGATCTGCAACAACATGCTGCTGGGCATCTCCATGATCGGCACCTGCGAGGCCTTCGCCCTGGCCGAGAAGCTGGGGCTCGAGCATCAGAAGCTGTTCGACATCGCCTCCAAGTCGTCGGGGCAAAACTGGTCCATGACCACCTATTGCCCGGTGCCGGGTCCGGTGGCGACCTCGCCGGCCAACCGCGACTACAAGGCCGGCTTCGCCGCCGCCATGATGCTGAAGGACCTCAAGCTGGCGGTGGAAGCGGCAGGCGCGGCAGGCGCCGCCGTGCCGCTGGGCGCCGAGGCAGCCCAACTCTACGCCATGATGGTCGGAGCCGGCGACGGCGGCCTGGATTTCTCCGGCATCATCCACATGTTGCGGGGCAAGGCGTAAACTCCCTTGCACGCCAATTAAAAAAACGTATGCTCGTTTCGCAATACGGGGCACTCCGGTTCAACGGGGGCCCGCCAACAGGGTAGAAAGTGCGGTCGGCCGCTGGGCCGGCCCGTCCAGGAGCAAGGCGGATGTCCGAGACCAAGTCTCCGGTGCAGGAAGTGCGCCCCGTACTCGAGGTGCGTGACGTGTCGCTGGGATTCGGCGGCGTGCGAGCGCTGACCGAAGTCAGCTTCCAGGTGCGGAAGGGGGAGCTGTTCTCCATCATCGGCCCCAACGGCGCCGGCAAGACCTCCATGCTGAACTGCATCTCGGGGCGCTACCGGCCCAATTCGGGCCGGGTGCTGCTGAACGGGCGCGACGTCACCGGCTACCCCCCCAATGTGCGCGCCACCATGGGCCTGGGCCGCACCTTCCAGAACCTGGCGCTGTTCGGCCATATGAGCGTGCTGGACAACATCATGGTCGGCCGCCACCACCTGCTGAAGAACAACGCCCTGACCGGGGCGCTGTACTGGCTGAGCGGCGCCCGCAAGGAAGAACTGTCCCACCGCCGCAAGGTGGAGGACATCATCGATTTCCTGGAAATCGCCCATATCCGCAAGGCGGTGGCCGGCACCCTGCCCTACGGGTTGCGGAAACGGGTGGAGTTGGCCCGCGCCATGGCGGTGGAGCCTTCCATCATCCTGCTGGACGAGCCCATGGCCGGCATGAACCTGGAAGAGAAGGAGGACATGGCCCGCTACATCGTCGATCTCAACGAGGAATGGGGCATGACCGTGGTGATGATCGAGCACGACATGGGCGTGGTGATGGACATCTCGCACCGGGTGATGGTGCTGGAGTTCGGCCGCAAGATCGCCGAGGGCCTGCCCGACGAGGTCATGGCCAACGAGCGGGTCAAGGTCGCCTATTTGGGCGTCGATGACGATGCCGACGCGGCGGAGGTCGCGTGATGAGCAAGCGAAGCGTCATCGAGATGCACGAAGCCCGACGAGCCGACGGGCTCGGAGTTGCGGGCAAGGCCCGGCGCCGCTCGTGCGGCGAAAGCCAAGGGGCCGTGAGGCCCCGCCCGGCGCTTGAGGGACAATACAAATGACCGAGTATCTCGACTCCGCCATCCACGACACCTTCCCCAAGGCGCTGATGCACAACGCCCGGACCTGGCCCGGCGACATCGCCATGCGGGAGAAGGAATTCGGCATCTGGAACAGCTTCAGTTGGGCCGACTACCTGGAGCGGGTGAAGATGCTGGCGCTCGGCATGCACGCGCTCGGGGTCAAGCGCGGCGACGTGGTGGCCATCCTGGGCAAGAACCGCCCCGAATGCGTCTGGGGCGAGGTGGCGACCCATGCCCTGGGAGCGCTGTCGCTGGGCGTCTACCACGATTCCATGAACAAGGAAGTGGCCTATCTGCTGACCTATACCGGCGCCACTACCGTGCTGGCCGAGGACGAGGAGCAGGTGGACAAGCTGCTGGAGATTTCCGCCGAGGTCCCCAGCTTGCGCCACATCGTCTATTTCGATCCGCGCGGCATGCGCAAATACCAAGACGACCGGCTGATCAGCTATGAGGATCTGAAGGTCAAGGCGGTGGAACTGGCCGAGCGTCAGCCCGGCCTGTTCGAGGCCGAGGTCGCCCTGGGCAAGGGCGACGACGTCGCCATCCTGTGCACCACCTCGGGCACCACCTCCCATCCCAAGCTGGCCATGCTCCAGGCCGGGCCGTTCCTGCGCCACGCCACCGCTTACTTGCGCGCCGATCCCAAGCAGGCCGGCGACGACTACGTCTCGGTGCTGCCGCTGCCCTGGATCATGGAGCAGATCTACGCCGTCACCCAGCCGCTGATCTGCCGCAACATCGTCAACTTCGTCGAGGAGCCCGAGACGATGATGGCCGACATGCGGGAAATCGGCCCCAATTTCGTCCTGCTGGCGCCGCGCATGTGGGAAAGCATCGCCGCCGACGTGCGCTCGCGCATGATGGACTCCACCCGCTTCAAGCAGGCGATGTTCGACCTGGGCATGAAGCTGGGCATGAAGGCGCTGGACCGGGGCAAGCGGTCGAAGCTGGCCGACATCATCCTGTTCGCGGCGCTGCGCGACCGCATCGGCTTTTCGTTCCTGCGCTCGGCCGCCACCGGCGGCGCGGCGCTGGGGCCGGAGACCTTCCGCTTCTTCCTGGCCATGGGGGTGCCGCTGCGCCAGATCTACGGCCAGACCGAACTGGCCGGCGCCTACACCGTCCACCGTGCCGGCGACATCGACTTCGACAGCGTCGGCATCCCGTTCGACGACGCCAAGATCCGCATCGACAACCCCGACGTCAACGGGGTCGGCGAGATCGTGGCCCAGACCGACGGCATGTTCTGCGGCTATTACAAGAGCCCGGAAACCAGTCAGGTCGACATGCTGCCGGGCGGCTGGCTGAAGACCGGCGACGCCGGCTACATCAAGCCCGAGAACGGTCATCTGGTGGTGATCGACCGTATCAAGGATCTGGCCACCACCGCCCTGGGGGTGCGCTTCTCGCCGCAATTCATCGAGAACAAGCTGAAATTCTCGCCCTTCATCGCCGAGGCGGTGATCCTGGGCGACACCAAGCCCTATCTGTCGGCCATCATCTGCATCCGCTTTTCCATCGTGTCCAAATGGGCGGAGAGCAAGGGCATCTCGTTCACCAACTACACCAACCTGTCGGCCCAGCCGCAGGTCTACGACCTGCTGACCGCCGAGGTCGAAAAGGTCAACCAGACCCTGCCCGAGCCCCAGCGCATCCGCAAATTCCTGCTGCTCTACAAGGAGTTGGACGCCGACGACGGCGAGCTGACCCGCACCCGCAAGGTGCGGCGCGGCGTCATCAACGACAAATACGGCGACATCATCGATTCGGTCTACGGCGACCGCGAGATGGTGCCGGTGGACGCCGTCATCACCTTCCAGGACGGCACCACCACAAGGGTCAAGACCGAGCTGAAGGTGGTGACCCTGTTGCCGCCGCCCGCCCGCCAGATGGCCGCCGAGTAGGAGAACCGGACATGGAATCGAGCCTGCTGTTCCAGCTCATCGTCAACGGCCTGATCGTCGGCACCCTGTACGGCGTCGTCGCCATGTGCTTCGTGCTGATCTACAAGTCGACCCAGGTGGTGAACTTCGCCCAGGGCGAATTCCTGCTGATCGGCGCCTGGACCTGCTGGTGGCTGGTTACCAGCATGGCCCTGCCGTTCTGGGTCGCCTTCCCGCTGACCTTCGTCTTCATGATGGTGTTCGGCATCGCCATTCAGATGCTGGTGCTGCGCCCGATGATCGGCGAGCCGGTGATCTCGGTGATCATGGTCACCATCGGCCTGTCCATCTTCTTCCAGGCGGTGGTGAAGTCCATTTTCGGCGTCTGGGCCCAGCCCTTCCCCGAGATCTTCCCGGTCAAGTCGGTCAACGTCCTGGGGCTTCAGGTCCAGCCGGCCTATCTGATGAGCCTGGTGGTGTCGGTGGTGATCATGGTCGCCTTCGCCTGGTTCTTCAAATACTCGCGCATGGGCCTCGCCATGCGGGCCACCGCCTTCAACCAGCAGGTGGCGCAAAGCCTCGGCATCTCGGTCAAGAACGTCTTCGCCATGGCCTGGGCGATCTCCGCCATGGTCTCAGCCCTGGCCGGCGTGGTGGTGGGCATGGTCAACGGCGTGTCCTCGGCGCTGTCCTTCTTCGGCATCAAGGTGTTCCCGGCGGTGATCGTCGGCGGTCTGGACTCCATCATCGGCGCCGTCATCGGCGGGTTGATCATCGGCCTGCTGGAGAATCTGGCCGAGTATGTGGACGGCCAGTACCTCCATCTCGGCAACCTCTACACCGTGGCGCCGTTCTACGTGCTGGTCGTCATCCTGATGATCAAGCCCTACGGCCTGTTCGGCACCAAGACCATCGAAAGGGTCTAAGGCGATGATCTCCAGCAGCCTCGTTCCCTGCGGCCAGTTCAAGACCAGCTACGGGGCCGACACCACCATCTTCCTGACGCCGGCGTCGCGGAACTTCTGCATCCTCGGCCTGCTGGTGGCGGTGGCGGCGCCGCTGGTGCTCAGCAACTACCTGATCGCCCTGTTGATCCAGATCGGCTATTTCGGCATCGCCGCCCTCGGCCTCAACATCCTGGTGGGCTCCACCGGCCAGATCTCGCTGGGCCATGCCGCCTTCTTCGGCTTCGGCGCCTTCGCCTCGGCCTGGCTCAACAACAAGTTCGGGGTGCCGGTGCTGCTGGCCATTCCGCTGGCCGGGGTGATGACCACCCTGCTGGGGCTGCTGTTCGGCATTCCGGCGGGACGGCTGAAGGGGCTGTATCTGGCCATCGCCACCTTCGCCTCGCAGTTCATCCTGGAAGACTTCTTTTCGCGCGCCACCTGGTTCACCGGCGGATCGGGCGGCGCCCAGGCCGCCCCCATCAGCCTGTTCGGCTACGAGGTCGGCGGCGACAAGGGCTTCTTCTACGTGGTGCTGGCCTTCCTGGTGGTGATGTACCTGCTGGGGGTCAACCTGCTGCGGACCCGCGACGGCCGCGCCTTCGTGGCGGTGCGCGACCACTACCTGTCGGCCGAGGTGATGGGCATCAACCTCACCAAATACCGCATCCTGTCGTTCGGCATCTCGTCGTTCTACGCCGGAGTGGGCGGCGCGCTGTACGGCCACTATCTCGGCTATGTCTCGGCCGAGGGCTTCACCATCCTGCTGTCGATCCAGTTCCTCGGCATGATCATCATCGGCGGCATGGGCTCGGTGATGGGGACCCTGATGGGCACCGCCTTCATGGTCCTGCTGCCGGAAGCCACCGAGGCCGCGGTCAGCGCCATCAAGCATGTCACCGGCGACATCCCGGCCCTGACCAACGCCCTGGCCTATATCAAGGAAGCGAGTATCGGACTGGCCATCGTGCTGTTCCTGATGTTCGAGCCCGACGGGCTGGTCCATCGCTGGCGTCTGATCAAGTCTTACTGGAAGCTGTATCCATTCTCGTACTGACCAAGAGCAACAACAAAAAATCGCTCACACACCGTCAAGGGAGGTAACAGCAATGAAGCAGATCCTGATTACCGGCGCGGCTCTGGTCGCCATGGCCTCGGGCAGCGCCATGGCCGCCGACGGCATCCTGGTCGGTCACATCGCCGACATCACCGGCGCCACCTCGTCGGTGGGCAAGCCCTACGGCCAAGGCATCGCCGACGCCATGAACTACATCAACGCCCATGGCGGCATCGCCGGCAAGAAGATCATCTTCGAGACGGTGGACTACGCCTATGAGGTGCCGCGCGCCATGGCCGCCTACAAGAAGCTGACCGGCTCGGACAAGGCGGTGGCCATCCAGGGCTGGGGCACCGGCGACACCGAGGCCCTGATCAACAACGTGACCAAGGACGAGATCCCCTATATTTCGGGCTCGTATTCCGGCCATCTCACCGACCCGCAAGGCGCCACCTCGGTGAAGGGCGCGCCCTACAACTTCTTCTACGGCCCCAGCTATTCCGACGCCTGCCGCGGCTTGGTCCAGTGGGCCGCCGACGACTGGAAGAAGAAGGGCGGCAAGGGTGCCGCCAAGTTCGTCCATATGGGCGACAACCACCCCTATCCCAACTCGCCCAAGGCCGCCTGCGGCGCCTATGCCAAGGAAATGGGCCTCGAAGTCCTGAACGAGATCCAGTACTCGCTCAAGCCCGGCGACTTCAAGGCCCAGTGCCTGTCCTTGAAGGAATCCGGCGCCAACTACGCCTATCTCGCCAACACCTCCGGCTCGACCATCTCGCTGCTGAAGTCGTGCGAGACGGTCGGCGTCAACGTCCAGTTCCTCGCCAACATCTGGGGCACCGACGAGGGTTCGCTCAAGACCGCCGGCGACGCCGCCGACAAGCTGGTCTGGGTGGTGGGCGCCGCCACCTGGGCCGACGACGTGCCCGGCATGAAGCTGGTGCGCGAGATCTCCAAGGTCTCCGACGCCTCCGGCACCGAGGCCCGGCCGGCGCACTACATCCGCGCCATCTGCTCGGTCTACTACATGAAGGAAGCCATGGAGGCGGCCGACACGATGGCCGGCGGCATCACCGGCCCCAACATCAAGAAGGCCATGGAAAGCGGCAAGAAGGATTGGGTGCCGGCCGGCCTGGAAGGCGTCTGCCTCCCCTCCCATTGGACCAATGAGGACCATCGCGGCACCGGCATGGTCAAGATCTACCAGGCCTCCACCAAGGGCGGCGCCATCAGCATGAAGCAGGTCTACACCGCCGACATCCCCCGCCGTAAGGAATGGCTGGGCTGGTAAGCGTTCGCATGGCGGGGGGCGGCTGCCGCCTCCCGCACCTTTTCTTTCCGGAGAGTCCCATGGGCGAACCCGCTGCCAAGCTTGCCCCCGACGAGATCCTGCTCTCGGTCAACAACATCGAAGTGGTCTATGACGACGTCATCCTGGTGCTGCGCGGCGTCAGCCTCGACGTGCCCAAGGGCCGCATCGTCACCCTGCTGGGTCCCAACGGCGCCGGCAAGTCGACCACGCTGAAAGCCATCTCGGGCCTGCTGGGCACCGAGGACGGCGAAGTGACGCGCGGCAACATCACCTTCATGGGCGAGGAGATCGCCAACCGCGCCCCCGAAGAGATCGTCCGGCGCGGCATCTTCCAGGTGATGGAGGGCCGCCGCATCATCGAGGACATGACGGTGATCGAGAATCTGCGTCTCGGCGCCTTCACCCGCAAGGACGGCGGTGCCGCCATCCGCAAGGACATCGACATGGTGTTCGACTACTTCCCCCGCCTCAAGGAGCGCACCGGCATGGCCGGCTACCTGTCGGGCGGCGAGCAGCAGATGCTGGCCATCGGCCGCGCCATGATGGCCCGGCCCAAGATGATCCTGCTGGACGAACCCTCCATGGGCCTGTCGCCGCTGCTGGTCAAGGAGGTGTTCGCCATCATCGAGAAGCTGTGCAAGGACACCGGCGTCACCATCTTGCTGGTGGAGCAGAACGCCCGCATGGCGCTGAAGATCGCCGAGTTCGGCTACATCATGGAATCCGGCAAGATCATGCTGGACGGCCCCAAGGACGACCTCGTCAACAACGAGGACGTCAAGGAATTCTACCTGGGCGGCGACAAGGAGCGGAAATCATTCAAGAACTTGAAGTCGTACAAGCGCAGGAAACGGTGGCTGTAATGACCGAATTCTTCGACTCCCTGGAGACCCGCTCTCCCGACGAGCGCGACTCCGCCCTGTTCGCGGCGCTGCCCGAGCAGGTGGCGCTGGCCCAGGCCGACGCGCCGGCTTTTACCAAGTTGCTGGCCGGCATCGATCCGGCATCGGTGACCGACCGCGCCGCCCTCGCCCGCCTGCCGGTGGTGCGCAAGTCCGAGCTGATCGACCTGCAACAGGCCGACCCGCCCTTCGCCTCGCTGATCGCGGTCCCCAAGGGCGAGCTGCGCCGGGTCTTCGCCTCGCCGGGACCGATCTACGACCCCGAAGGCTGGGACAACGACTGGTGGCGCATCGGCCGCGCCCTGTTCGCCGCCGGCTTCCGCCGGGGCGACCTCATGCACAACTGCTTCTCCTACCACTTTACCCCCGGCGGCGTGATGTTCGAGAGCGGCGCCCATGCCCTCGGCTGCCCGGTGTTCCCCGCCGGCGTCGGCAACACCGAGCAACAGGCCCAGGCGGTCGCCGACCTCAAGCCCGCCGGCTATGGCGGCACCCCCTCCTTCCTCAAGATCATCCTGGAGAAGGCCGAGGAGATGGGCCTCGACCATTCCTCGCTGACCAAGGCCTGCGTCTCGGGCGAGGCGCTGCTGCCGCCCCTGCGCCAGAGTCTCAAGGATCTCGGCGTCGCCGTCACCCAGTGCTACGCCACCGCCGATCTCGGCCTGATCGCCTACGAGACCCAAGCCCAGCAGGGTCTGGTGGTCGATGAGGGCGTCATCGTCGAGATCGTCCGGCCCGGCACCGGCGACCCGGTGCCGGACGGCGAAGTCGGCGAGGTGGTGGTGACCAGCTTCAATCCCGACTATCCCCTGATCCGCTTCGCCACCGGCGACCTGTCGGCGGTGCTGGCGGGGGCAAGCCCGTGCGGCCGTACCAATCTGCGCCTCAAGGGCTGGATGGGCCGCGCCGACCAGACCACCAAGGTCAAGGGCATGTTCGTCCATCCGCGTCAGGTGGCCGATGTCTCCAAGCGCCACCCGGACATCCTCCGCGCCCGGCTGGTGGTGGACAAGGCCGGCGAGGGCGACGCCCTGATCCTGAACGTGGAAAGCGCTTCGGCCGATCCGGCCCTGGCCGCCGCCATCCGCGACACCTTCCAGTCGCTGTGCAAGCTGAAGACCGAGGTGGTGTTCCATCCGGTCGGCGGCCTGCCCAACGACGGCATCGTCATCCAAGACAAGAGAGTCTAGCCCCATGTCGATCACCCCGGAACTCGACCCCTTCAAGCTCGCCCAGACCCTGTCCGGCAAGCACCTGATCGCCGGCAAGTTCGTCGCCGCCGCCGGCGGCGAGACCTTCGACGTCGATAACCCCGCCACCGGCGCGGTGATCGGCACCGCCGCCTTCGGCACCAAGCCCGACGTGGATGCCGCCGTGGCCGCCGCCAAGGCGGCCCAGAAGGACTGGGCCAAGCTGGCGGCGCGGCAACGCGGCAAGCTGGTGGCCGAGTGCGGCCGGGTGCTGGCCAGCCATGTGGAGGAGTTGGGTCGGCTGGTGGCTCTCGAAACCGGCAAGGCGCTGCGCACCGAAAGCCGGATCGAGGCCGGGGTGCTGGCCGACATGTTCACCTTCTTCGGTGGCCTGGGCAGCGAGTTGAAGGGCGAGACCATCCCCTTCAACCCCGACATGCTGACCGTCACCGTGCGCGAGCCGGTGGGCGTGGTCGCCTGCATCATTCCGTGGAACGTGCCGCTGCTGCTGATGGCCATGAAGGCCGCCGCCGCCCTGGTCGCCGGCAACGCGGTGGTGGTGAAGTCGGCGGAGGAGGCGCCGCTGACCGTGCTGCGCGTCGCCGAGATCATGAACACCGTCCTGCCCCACGGATTGTTCAACATGCTGTCGGGCTTCGGCCCCGAATGCGGCGCGCCGCTGGTGGAACATCCCGACGTCAAGAAGGTGAGCTTCACCGGCAGCGTCGAAACGGGGCGCATCGTCTATCGCGCCGCCGCCGAGAAGCTGATCCCGGTGACGCTGGAGCTGGGCGGCAAGAGCCCCATGATCGTCTGCGCCGACGCCGACATGGACCAGGCGGTGGCCGGCGCCCTGGCCGGCATGCGCTTCACCCGCCAGGGCCAGAGCTGCACCGCCAGCTCGCGGCTGTTCGTCCACGAGGCCATCCACGACGAGTTCGTCGCTCGGGTCAAGGCCAAGGTCGATGCCATGGTGATGGGCGATCCGCTGGACGAGAAGACCGACATCGGCACCATCGTCTCCGACGGCCAGTTGGAGCGGGTCCGCTCCTACATCAAGCTGGGCGAGGAAACCAAGGGCGCCACCAAGCACACCTGCTCGGCCATGCCCACCGACCCCAAGCTGGCCAAGGGCCGCTTCGTCCAGCCGGTGATCTTTACCGGGCTGAAGAACAGCGACCGCATCTGCCAGGAAGAGATCTTCGGCCCGGTCTGCGCCGTCATCAAATGGAGCGATTACGAGGAGGTCATCGCCCAGGCCAACGACAGCGAATACGGCCTCGCCGCCTCCATCTGGACCCGCGACATCAAGACCGCCATGGACGCCACGCGGCGGCTGGAAGCCGGTTTCGTCCAGGTCAACCAGAACCTGGTGGTGCAGCCGGGCCTGTCCTACGGCGGCGTCAAGACCTCGGGCCTGGGCCGCGAAGCCTCGCTGGAATCCATGCTGGAGCACTTCACCCACAAGAAGACCATCATCTTCAACATGAAGTGAGCCAGTCGCGTTCAGCCAGCAGGGCGAGACGGAGAGGAGCGAGATTGGTGGTGGCGACTTGCCAGACGATGCGAGCATCGACGGAACCGTATTCGTGCGCGATTACGTTGCGCATCCCACGCATCTCTTTCCAGGGAACCGACGGGTGGCGTTCCGCGATGTCTGGCGGGAGATGCGTCGAAGCTTCTCCGATGATGAAAAGCTGGTACGTGACAGCGCTGACCAGAATTTCATCCTTGATGAAAACCGCCTCGGAGCGGCGGTCAAGAAAGGCTTCGATCCGGTCAATAGCGGCAAGAATGTCTTCTATTCGCCCCACCCATTTTTCGAGGTCAAACGGTGAAGACATCGACGCCATCTCGCTCTATGGCCCCCAACAGGCGCGGCTTGACCGACCGACGCAGAACGACATCGACCTTGCAGCCAAGAACATCCGACGTTTCATTTTTCACATGAACCAAGTCGAGAAGACTGAACTTGGCGTCGGGATCGAGATCGATCACCAGATCCACGTCGCTGTCGGGCCGGGCATCGCCACGCGCCATGGAGCCGAACACGGCAAGGCGCGTCACGCCCTGCTCCCGAAAGAAGCCTTCATGGCTTTTCAGGATGGAGATGACATCGTCGATGGTTTGCGCGCGTCCCATGATGGCTCATCCTACCAAAATCCCTGGTCGTCCACAAAGGACCTCCATGGGCGGCAACGGTTATCTCGTCGATGGCGGGTCGAGCGCATTTACCGCGACGTCAGGGTCTGTCAGATTTACGGAGACACCAGCCATCCAAAGGCTGGTGGTCGCGCGTGCCTTGGCGAACGGATCGCCAGGATTGGGCAATAGCAATGGTTGGGGGATTTTGACATGAAGGACATCCTCGTTCACATGGACGACGGCGATCGTTGCGCCACTCGCCTCGATATCGCCATCGGTCTCGCCAAGCAGCACGGCGCCCGCCTGACCGGCCTGTTCGCCCGCAACGAAAGCCACAAGCCCAGCGCCGTCGCCCATCAGGCCAGCGAATCGCTG
The DNA here is from genome assembly GCF_903853455.1 of uncultured Magnetospirillum sp. GTDB lineage: Bacteria > Pseudomonadota > Alphaproteobacteria > Rhodospirillales > Magnetospirillaceae > Phaeospirillum. The sequence continues at coordinate 35,093 of NZ_CAINTR010000204.1, read as the reverse complement.
ACGACGATCCGCGACGCCGCCAGCGCCCTGTTCGCCGAGCGCGTCAAGGCCGCCGGCGTCAACGGGCGCTGGTGGCAGTTGGCCCATGGCGAACCCAGCCATGTCCTGTCCGAAACCATGTTCTGCGCCCGCTACGCCGATCTGGTGGTGATGGGCCAGATCGTGCCCAAGGCCAAGCAGGTCCCCGAGGATCTGGTGGAACACACCATTCTCAATTGCGGCCGGCCGGTGCTGGTGATCCCCCATACCGGCAGCTTCCCCACCGTCGGCGAGCGCATCGCCGTGGCCTGGAACGCCGGCAAGGAGGCCGTCCGGGCGCTGAACGACGCCAAGCCGCTGATGGCGGCGGCCAAATCGGTGACGGTGCTGTCCATGCACGGCCAGCAGGAAACCAACCCCAGCGCCATGGGCGAGGTTCCCCGGGTGGACATCCTCGACCACCTCGCCACCTGCGGCATCAAGGCCGAGGGCGAGCGGCTGGCCGGCGAAGCCATCGGCAAGATGGACATGCTGCTGTCGCGGCTGTGCGACCTGGGGGCCGATCTGGTGGTCATGGGAGCGCACGGCCAGTACGGCCTGTCGCTCAAGCGCGGCTCCGGCACCCGCTATGTGCTGAGCCACATGACCGTGCCGGTGCTGATGTCCAACTGATGCCCAAGGGTTTCACCCCCAAGGACGCGGGATGGCGCGAGCGGGTGGCCGCCAGCTTCGCCCGCCAGGTCTCTTCATGCGAACCCTGGGGGTCCGGCTGACCGGGAAAAGCCGGTCGCCACCATGCTGGCGACCATGATGAGTCTTTAAATCCCGACGAGCCGATGAATCCATCGGCTCGAAGTTGCGGGCAAGGCCCGGCGCGGCTCATGCCGCGAAAGCCAAGGGGCCGCGAGGCCCCGCCCGGCGATTGAGGGACAATGAGGCGAGCAACGACAGTGGCTCGCCGGTATAATAAGGAGATATTCCCCCATGCCGCAACCCGATCACATCGTCCGCGTCGCCCTGCCCGCCGCCGAGGACTATCCCGAAGACGTCGCCGCCTATTTCGCCAAATGCGACGAGAAACTGGGGATGCGGCCCAATGTGCTGCTGGCCTATACCGGACGTCCCGAGAAGTTCCGCACCTTCACGCGCTTCTACAACCAGCTGATGCTGTCCGACGACTGCGCCCTGTCCAAGCTGGAGCGGGAGATGGTCGCCGTGGTCGTGTCCTCGGCCAACCGCTGCTATTACTGCCTGGTGGCGCACGGCCAAGCGGTCCGGGCGCTGTCGGGCGATCTCCAGTTGGGCGAGATGATGGTGATGAATTACCGCGTCGCCGAATTGTCGCCCCGCCACCGCGCCATGCTCGACTTCGCCTGGAAGCTGACCACCGCCCCCCACGACGTCGCCGAAGCCGATCGTCAGGGCTTGCGGGAGGTGGGCTTCGCCGACAACGACATCTTCGACCTCTGCGACGTCGCCGCCTTCTTCAACTACACCAACCGCATGGCCCACGGCCTGGACATGATGCCCAATCCCGACTACCACGCCATGGATCGCTGAAAACCTTATCGATCCCGGCATTCCCGGGGATGGCGTCCGCGTTCGGACAGCAGGGACGCGGTGAAGATGGTGCAGCAGTCACAATAGGGGCAACTGCGCAGACGCGGGCAAGACAGCGTCTTGCGGGTAAAGTCCACCAAGGCTCGGGAGTCGTCGCCTTCCATGAGCTCTCGCCCGGTTTCCGACACCATTCGGAAGTTACACTGGTCAGTCCCAAGCGACATCGACGTCTCGCTATACTCGCCGCCGGACTTTGCCGGACGGCCTATCGACAATCGGATCGCGGAGCTTCTGCCCGCGAATATCCACGGACATCATTATACGTCAGGTTAATTTTAAAGTGAAACAGTATTAGCGATGAGTATGTTTGGCGGCATTTGCTCGATACTTTAGTTTAATTTGCCGAGCAATTTCATAAAATTTTATGCAAATGCCTCGGGAGCTATTCGATCCACTCGCCCTTGTAGACGCCCCAGATCTCGTCGCGCTTGAACCATCCTTGAGTCTGGCCCACCTCGACCCGGCAATAGTCGCGGTTGCGCGGGCATTGCAGCAGCCGCCCCAGCACGCCCGGCTCCACCACCGCCACGGTGTCGGCCGATTCGGAATCGGAACCGCGCAACTGCCGCTGACCCCCGATCACCACCATCATGCGGCGGCCCGACAGCATGCTTTGATGGACCCAGCCCTCGGTTCCCTGCCAGTCGCGAATCTTGCGCCAGGCCTCGAACTCGGCGATGACCTCCACCGGCAGATCCTTGCGGGCGTAGATCCAGTCGATGGGATAGCGCTGTCCGGGGCCGGTGCGCAGGTTGACTTCGTCCGAACGAAGCGAAACGAAGCGCGGCAACGGCAAGCCGCTGGTCTCCCCGGCCAAGGCAGGCGTCGCCGAGATCGCCATCCAGACGACCAGCACCGACACCCGCTTGAAAATTCCCCCGAACAGACTCGAATTCATCGTCCCTCCGACGGCATTATAGGGGTGGCTTCGACCCACTGGTCAAGGCGGGTGGAAGCCACCACTTTCAAGAAGGCCCAACACGGCCCTGGACAAGGCCTCGCCGAGTTGCTAGGTCGTGATGACGGGCACCGGGAGGAGTACAGGAATGCCACATAAGAAGCCGGTCGTCGTGGTCAGCCGCAAGCTGCCCGACGCCATCGAAACCCGGATGATGGAACTGTTCGACACCAGGTTGAACGTCGACGATCATCCCATGACCAAGGCCGAGCTGATCGAGGCGGTCAAGACCGCCGACGTCCTGGTCCCCACCGTGACCGATCGCATCGACGCCGCCGTCATGGCCCAGGCCGGCCCCAACCTCAAGCTGATCGCCAATTTCGGCACCGGCGTCGATCACATCGACCTCGCCAGCGCCCGCCAGCGCGGCATCACCATCACCAACACCCCCGGCGTCCTGACCGAGGACACCGCCGACATGGCCATGGCCCTGATCCTGGCGGTGCCGCGCCGCCTGTCCGAGGGCGAGCGCCTGATCCGCTCGGGCGACTGGAAGGGCTGGGGCCCCACCTTCATGCTGGGCCACCGGATTTGGGGCAAGCGCCTCGGCATCATCGGCATGGGCCGCATCGGCCAAGCGGTGGCGCGGCGCGCCAAGGCCTTCGGCATGTCGATCCACTACCACAATCGCAAGAAGGTCCACCCGGACATCGAGACCGAGCTGGAAGCCACCTACTGGGAGAGCCTGGACCAGATGCTGGCCCGCATGGACGTGGTGACCGTCCACTGCCCGCATACCCCCGCCACCTTCCATCTGCTGTCGGCCCGCCGCCTGGAACTGCTGCCCAAGCACGCCTATGTGGTCAACACCGCCCGTGGCGAGATCGTCGACGAGAACGCCCTGACCCGCATGCTGATCCGGGGCGATCTGGCCGGTGCCGGTCTGGACGTGTTCGAGCACGAGCCGGCGGTCAACCCCAAGCTGCTGGCGCTGGACAATGTGATGCTGCTGCCCCATCTCGGCTCCGCCACGCTGGAAAGCCGCGTCGACATGGGCGAGAAGGTGCTGATCAACATCAAGACCTTCGCCGACGGCCACCAACCGCCGGATCGCGTCCTCGCCTCCATGTTCTGAGACCGACGAGCGAATGGAGCCATTCATTCGCTCGTCGGCAAGGCCAAGGGCCGCCGCCGCCCATGCGGCGAAAGCCAAGGGGCACGGAGGTGCCCCGCCCGGCGCCTGAGGGCGCTGATATACGACAAAGCCCCCCGGAGCGACGCTCCGGGGGGCTTTTTCTTGGGCAGAGAGGACGGGGCTTAGTGCTGCATCATGGAGCCGTCGTGGCCGCCGCCGTCATGGTTCCAATGGCCCTTGGAGGCGCGATGGCCCATGGCGCCACGATGACCACCCATCAAGGTGGTGTCGGCGATCTTCTGCTGGTCCGGCGTCAGGCCCTTGTAGAACTGGGTCACGGCCGGCACCACCTTGCCCAGCGCTTCGGTGCGGGCGGTCATCATCTTCTGCATGCTCTCCAGACGGGCCGGCAGGGTGGTCGCCGCCGGCTGGGCGGTCAGGTCGGCACAGGCCTTGCGCACCGGCTCGTTGGCGGCCTTCATGGTCTCGCTCAGCGTCTTGAATTGAGCCTTCTGGGCATCGTTCAGCCCCAGCTTGGCCTCGGCATAGGCCAGACGGCCGGCCATGCGGGCATCCATGTCGCCACACATCTGGGCGGGACCATGATGGGCGGCGGGAGCGGCGGGCTCGGCGGCGCGGACGGCGCCGAACAGGCCGGCGATGGCGAGCGCCAGAACGGTGCCGATGGTCATGCGGGAAAGGAATGTCATGGCGTCACCTCGTCGGACGGGTTGTGATGACGTCCGTTATACGCCTGGGCTGTAACGGCGTTACGGGTCCATTGGTAACAACGGGTAACAGCGATTCGAACGGCGCTAAACGAACACCATCGCCCCGGTCCGGGAGGCGTCCGCCAGGAAGGTGACGACGCCGCCCTTGGCCACCGGCACGTCGGGCCGCAACCCGTCCGGGTCCATGCCCAGCGCCTTCAGGCCCATCTCGCACACCATGACGGTGACGCCCAGCGCCACGCAGGCCTCCAGCAATTCCTCGAAACTGCCGATGCCCTTGGCCTTGAAGCCGGCATCCATCTCGGCGGCGGTCATGCCACCGTCGGAAACCCTGAGACGGGTCCAGGCCGGCGAGCCGTCGGGCAGCGGCTTCTCCAGGGCGCGGCCGGCCCACATGGTGAAGAACAAGGTCACCGGCGTATTGGAGGCCACCGCCGCCGCCGCCATCACCAGGGCGTAGTGGACGCGGTCGAAATCGCCGGAAAACACCACGATAGAAAGTTTATCGGGGGAAAGTTTGTCGGGGCTGGTCTTGTCATCCGCAGACATTGGCGGTGCTTCCATGGCCCGACAGGTCGGTGATGGTGGGATGGTCGCCGCACAGCGGACAGCCGGGATCGCGCGGCACCCGCACGGTGCGGAAAGCCACCGCCAGGGCGTCGTAGATCACCAGCTTGCCGGCCAGCGACTCGCCGATGCCCAGCAGCTCCTTCAGCACCTCGGTGGCCTGCATGGCACCCATGGTGCCGGCGATGGCGCCCAGCACCCCGGCGCTGGAGCAGGTGGGCACATGGCCTTCGGGCGGCGGCTCGCGGTAGATGCAGCGATAACACGGCCCTCCCGGCTTGTAGGTGGCGAGTTGGCCGTCGAAGCGCAGGATGGCGGCCGAGACCAGAATCTTGCCCTCCAACCGGCAAGCATCGTTGACCAGGAAGCGGGTGGGGAAGTTGTCGGAGCCGTCGGCCACCACCTGGAAATCGCGGATGATGGCGCGGGCGTTGTCCTTGTCGAGACGGTGGCGGATGGGCACCAGCCGCACATCGGGATTGACCTCGGCGACGGCGCGCGCCGCGCTGTCGACCTTGGCGGTGCCGATGGAGGACGTGGTGTGGATGATCTGGCGCTGGAGGTTGGACAGTTCCACGTCGTCGTCGTCCACCACGCCGATGGTGCCCACCCCGGCGGCGGCGAGATAGAGGATCACCGGCGAGCCCAGCCCGCCGGCCCCGATCACCAGAGCGCTGGACCCCAGGAGCTTTTCTTGGCCCACGCCGCCCACCTCCGGCAGGATGATGTGGCGGGCGTAGCGGTGGATCTGCTCCTCGGTGAAGTCCATGGAATCCTCGAAAGATCGCCGCAAAGCCCCTCTCCCGCTTGCGGGAGAGGGTGGCGAGGCATAGCCGAGCCGGGTGAGGGCCCTCACCCTCCCCCCGCCTGCGGCGGCGGGCCCCTCCCTCTCCCGCAAGCGGGCGAGGGAAACCAGCCTAAACCTGATCGAACAGGGCGGTGGACAGGTAACGCTCGGCGAAGGACGGGATGATGGCGACGATCACCTTGCCGGCGTTCTCCGGCCGCGTGCCCAGTTCCAGCGCCGCCGCCAGGGCCGCACCCGAGGAAATGCCCACCGGGATACCCTCGATCTTGGCCGCCTTGCGGGCGGTGGCCAGGGCGGTCTCGTTGCCGATCTGGAGAATCTCGTCGATCACGCCGCGATCCAGGATGTCGGGCACGAAGCCGGCGCCGATGCCCTGGATCTTGTGGGGACCGGGGGCGCCGCCGGACAGAACCGGGCTGTCCTCGGGCTCCACCGCCACCAGCTTGAGGCCGGGCTTGCGCTTCTTCAGCACATGGCCGATGCCGGAAATGGTGCCGCCGGTGCCGACGCCCGAAACGATGATGTCCACCGTGCCGTTGGTGTCGGCCCAGATCTCCTCGGCGGTGGTCCGCTCGTGGATGGCCGGGTTGGCGTCGTTCTTGAACTGCTGCGGCATGATGGCGCCGGGGGTGGAGGCCAACAGCTCCTCGGCCTGGCGCACCGCGCCGGTCATGCCCTTGGACGCCGGGGTCAGCACGATCTCGGCCCCCAGCAGCTGCAGCATCTTGCGCCGCTCCAGCGACATGCTTTCCGGCATGGTCAGGATCAGCTTGTAGCCGCGCGCGGCGGCGACGAAGGCCAGCGCGATGCCGGTGTTGCCCGAGGTCGGCTCGATGATGGTGCCGCCCGGCTTCAATTGCCCCGACGCCTCGGCCGCCTCGATCATGGCGAAGCCGATGCGATCCTTGACCGACGCCAGCGGATTGAAGAACTCCAGCTTGCCGATGATGTCGGCCTTGGCACCGGCCTCGGCCGCCAGACGCTTGAAGCGAACCAGCGGCGTGGCGCCGATGGTGTCGATGATGCTGTCATAGATCTTGCCGCGGAAGGCCGGCTTGGAGTCGCTTGCTGCGGTCATCCTAGATTCTCCATGAGAAAATTGTAGTTCATCTGATAACCACACTACATTACTAGACCACCAAGGACAAGATCAGATGATGAAGTCCAACTTCTGGTGGGCCTCGCTGGGGATGCCGCCCTTGTAGGCGCGCATGCACAGGTCGTCGATGGTGATGCCGTCCAGCTGGGCCATGATCTCCTCGGACAGGTCGCCCCACATGGGGCGGATGACCAGCCGGCCCAGTTCGGACGCCGGCATGTCCTGATAGGGATCCTCGGCGGTCTCCAGGGCGCGGACCACCCGGACGATCTCGCCCACCGAGATGCGGCGGCGTTCACGCGCCAGCCGATAGCCGCCACGGGGACCACGCACGCCCACCAGAACCCCGGCCCGCACCAGCTGCTGGAGGGTCTGTTCCAGATAGCGGCGCGGAATGCCCTGGCGGCGCGTGATCTCGCGGCTTTGCACCGGTTCGCCGCCGGCGTGGTAGGCGATGTCCAGCACCGCCTCGATGGCGAACAGCATCTTCTTGGACGGGCGCAGCATCGTCGTTACCCCTTCTTGCCGGTTCCGGTGGAGCCGAAGCCCCCCGCGCCGCGATCCGTCTCGGTCAGAACATCGGTCTCGCGCCACGCCACCCGCGCCACCAGAGCCACCACCAGTTGGGCGATGCGCATGCCGCGCGAAATGGCGAAGGACGTCTCGCCGTGATTGATCAGGATGACCCCGATCTCGCCGCGATAATCGGCGTCGATGGTCCCCGGCGCGTTGAGCACGGTGACGCCGTGCTTGGCGGCAAGGCCGGAGCGCGGCCGTACCTGCGCCTCGAACCCCTCGGGCAGGGCGACGGCGAAGCCGCTGGGAATCACGGCGCGCTTGCCCGGCGCCAATTCCATATCGGCGGGAATACAGGCCATCAGGTCCATGCCGGCGGCATGGGCGGTCTCATAGGCCGGAACCGGCAGGTCGGAGGCATGCTCCAACCGCCGCAACTCGACGGCAACGGTCTTGCTCATACCCCCTCCCCCAGCGTGGCGGCGATGCGCCCGGCCAGACGGGCGGCGACCTCGGCCTTGTCCATCTTGGGCCAGCTTTCGACCCCCTTGGCGTCCAGCACATAGACGGCATTGGCGTCGCCGCCGAAGGTGCCGCTGTCCTCGGACACGTCGTTGGCGACGATCCAGTCGCAGCCCTTGCGCGCCAGCTTGTCGCGGGCATTGTCCAGCAGCGCTTCGGTTTCGGCGGCGAACCCCACCACCAGACGCGGGCGCAAGCCGCCTTCCGCCTTGGCCACCGTCATCAGGATATCGGGATTGGGCGCCAGTTCGATCACCGGCGGCGGCGCGCCCACCTTCTTCTTGCGTTTCTCGGTGGTGCGGTTGGCGACGGTCCAGTCGGCCACGGCGGCGGCGCAGACCACCACGTCGGCCGGCAGAGCGACCCGCACCGCGTTCAGCATGGCCATGGCGCTTTCCACATGGACGACGCGCAGGCCCGGCGGATCGGCCAGGGCGACCGGACCGCTGACCAGGGTGACTTCAGCCCCCAGCGCCGCCAGGGCGGCGGCGATGGCGTGGCCCTGCTTGCCCGAGGAACGGTTGGCGATATAGCGCACCGGATCGATGGCCTCGTGCGTCGGGCCGCTGGTGACGATGGCCTTGACCCCCTTGAGGGGGCCAAGTTGGGCGCCGGCCAGCAGCGCCTCAATGGCGGCCAGGATCTCGGCCGGCTCGGCCATGCGGCCGGCGCCCACCTCGCCGCAGGCGAGATCGCCGGAGCCGGGCCCGACCCGCCGGATGCCGCGCCCTTCCAGGGTGGCCAGATTGGCCCTCGTGGCGGCGTGTTCCCACATCATGGTGTTCATGGCCGGCGCCACCAGCACCGGCTTGTCGGTGGCCAGCAGGGCGGTGGAGGCCAGGTCGTCGGCGATCCCCGCCGCCATCTTGGCCAGCAGATTGGCGGTGGCCGGCGCCACCACCACCAGGTCGGCCTCGCGCGACAGGCGGATATGGCCCATCTCGGCTTCGTCGGTCAGCGAGAACGTCTCCTGATAGACCTTGTCGCCCGACAGCGCCGCCACCGCCAACGGCGTGACGAAATTCGCCCCGCCCTTGGTGAGGATGCAGCGCACGGCGCAGCCCCGGTCCTTCAACCGGCGAATCAGCTCCAGGGATTTGTACGCGGCGATGCCGCCGGAAATGATGAGCAGAACGCGCCGGCCGTCGAGCACTGTATTGCCCCCATGAAAATACGAAGCATTAGTGTGATTAACACTAGCGGCGGGAGACCAGGGGTGCAAGGAGAGATTCGCCGCCCCGGTTGACAGGCTGCCCGAGGGCGGGCGACCATGGCTCATGATGATGAAACGCCTGCTCTCCCTCGGCGCCGCCGCCCTCGCCACCCTGGTCGGCGGCTGTGGCGACGGCCCCTCCACCGTGCCGGGCGGCACGCGCAGCCCCGCCGCCTGGAGCTCCTTCATCTACGCCACCAGTCCCGGCCCCTTGCTGCTGGAGGTGCGGGGCGCCTCCCTCGACACCGCCAGCCCGGCCAGATTGGCCCGCGCCATCGCCGAGGCCCTGGCCGCCGGCATTCCCGCCCGCCCCTTCACCCTGACCACCAACGCCGCCGCCGCGGCGAAACCCAATTTCCGCATCGTGGTGGTGGTGGGCGCCGCCCCGAACCTGGACGAACGCGCCATCTGCGCCGGCCGCGCCACCATGGAGACCGCCAGAATCGAGGCGGCCGGGCGGATCGACCTGATCGCCACCTTCTGCGACGGCGAGTCGCTGCTGTCGTCGGTGCGGGGGTGGGTCGCCAAGATCGACGGCGTCGACGACCGCCGCTTCCGCCTCCTGATCAACCAGATCGCGAGAGAGCTGATGGGCGAGCCGCCCTGAGCGGGCGAGGCGCATTGAGTCCATGACAAGGAATGAAAATTAAGTTAATCTAACGATACTTATGTTCAGCCAGAAAGGCAGGACCATGGACGTATCATCCGTCGGCGTCGCGAATTCGGCGCAATACTTGCCGCGCGCACAAGCCAGCCTCCAAGGCCCCCTCACTGCCACCAAGCAGGAGGAGCAGGTCGCTCAAGTGTTCCCGCAAGTCGTCGCTCAAAACGCGCTACCGAAACCACCAGAGCCCCCCTCGCCCGACGAAATCGCCAAGTCCAGCGTCGGACAGGTGCTCGACCTGTCGGCTTGACGTCCGTCGGCGCCTGACGCGCCGGCCGGAACAGGGTCGGGAGTCGCCCGCGCCGCCAGCCATCGACTGGCGGCGAGCGAGGCGTTTTGCCGTGCGCAACGCCCCGGACACCCTCCCATACAGACACGAAAAGGCCGCCGGAATTGAGCCGGCGGCCTTTTTGACGCGTGATCCGGAGAAGACCCCGTGGGGCGGTGCCGCACGCCACAACAACCCACCAGGAGTTGCGAGCCTTCCCTGAGTCGCCGTACGTGCATTACGGCGGCTGTTGACGTGGCCGAATGCTCGGCCACCGGAAAATAGTGGCTGATTTCATCGGAATTGGCAAGTGGAATCACCACCGCGCCAAGGCCGGCGGCAGCCCCCATATCACTCTCAATGCGAGACTACGCCCATCCGCGCGCAATGAAGTCGGGGTTGAGGAATTTGGGCTTGGCATAGGCCAAGGCCCGGCCATCGAAGGTCGTGACCAAGCCGCCGGCGGCAAGCAGAACCGCGCTGGCGGCGGCGGTATCCCATTCGCAGGTGGGGCCGAAGCGGGGATAGAGGTCGGCCGAGCCCTCCGCCACCTTGCAGAACTTCAGCGACGAGCCGGCGAAATCGAGACTGGCGCCGGGGAATTGCGCCATCCAGGTCTTCAAGGCATCGGGACTGTTGTGCGAGCGCGACGTCAGCACCACCGCGCCGTGGGCCGGCAGCTTGCGGCAGGCGATGGCATGGCGGGCGCCGGCCGCGTCCACCTTGAACGCCTTGCCGTCGGCGCCCGACCACAGCAGGGTCTGGGCCGGCGCCAGCACCACCCCGGCCGAGGGCACGCCGTTGACGATCAGGCCGATATTGACGGTGAACTCGCCGTTGCGCTTGACGAACTCCTTGGTGCCGTCCAGCGGGTCGACCAGCCAGAACGGCCCGTCGCCCACATCGGGGATGTGGCCGGCCGCCACCTGCTCCTCGGCGACGATGGGAATGCCGGGGGTCAACGCCGCCAGGCCGGGCAGGATGATCGCCTCGGCCTTTTCGTCGGCCGCCGTGACCGGCGAGGCATCGCCCTTGGTCTTGACCGCGAAGTCGGAGTGATAGACCTCCATGATGGCGGCGCCGGCTTGCCGCGCCAGATCCTCCAGGGCGGGAAGCAGCGAGGACAGGTCGGCGGGAAGGGTCATTCGGCGCTCTTTCGAAGCAGGGTCCACAGGGCCAGCGGCGTCGCCGGCATGTCGAGGTGGCGTACATCCAGGGCATCGGCCAGGGCGTTGATCACCGCCGGCGCCGCGCCGATGGTGCCGGCCTCGCCGGCCCCCTTGATGCCCAGCGGATGGGTACGGCAGGGGATCTCGATGGTGGAGAAGTCGATCTCGGGGATGTGTTCGGCCCGGGGCAGGGCATAATCGATCAGGCTGGCGGTCAGCGGCTGGGCGCTGTGGGGGTCGAACAGGGCATGCTCCAGCAGCGCCTGACCGATGCCCTGGACGGCGCCGCCGACGATCTGGCCCCGCAGCAGCAGCGGATTGAGCACCACCCCCACATCGTCAACGATAGTGTAGCGCTCGATCAGGGACTCGCCGGTGTCGGGATCGACCTCGATCTCGCAGACATGGCAGCCATTGGGGAAGGTCGAGGCCTCGGGCTTGAAGCGCAGCGCGGCGGTGAGGGTCTGGCCATGCTCGCGCGCCACCTCGGCGAAGCTCACCGAGCGCGCCCCGGCGGAAAACACCCCGGCGGCGAAAGCGGTCTCGCTCGCCTCGGCCTGCAACAGCCCGGCGGCGACGGGCCGCGCCTGCGCCACCAGCGCGTCCACCGCCTGGGCGATGGCGCCGCCCTGCTGGGCCAGAGAGCGCGAGCCGCCGGTGCCGCCGCCCTCGGCGATGCGCCGTGTGTCGCCCTGGACGAAGCGGATAGCGGCCAGGTCCAGCCCCAGCTCGACCGCCATCATCTGGGGGAAGGCGGTTTCGTGGCCCTGGCCGGTGGACTGGGTGCCGACCAGCATCTCGGCGCTGCCGTCGGGATGGACCGACAGGACGACGTCCTCGCCGCTGGTGCCGCCGCAGACCTCGATATAGTAGGCCAGCCCGATGCCGCGCAGCTTTCCCCTGGTCCTGGCTGCGGCCCGGCGGGCTTCGAAGCCGGCCCAGTCGGCGCGCCGCAAGGCCGCGTCCATCACCTGGGCGAATTCGCCGGAATCATAGGTGTGCTTGCCCGGCGTGGCATAGGGAAAGGCCGAGGGCGGAATGAAATTGCGCCGCCGGATCTCCACGGGCGACAGGCCCAGGTCGCGCGCCGCCACGTCCACCAGCCGCTCGATCAGATAGGCGGCCTCCGGCCGCCCGGCGCCGCGATAGGCATCCACCGGGCTGGTGTTGGTGTGGACACAGCGCACCCGGGCGTGAAAGGCCGGAATGTCGTAGACGCCGGTCAGCATGCCGGTGCCGGCCAGGGTGGGGACATAGGCGCCGTAAAGCGAGACATAGGCGCCCAAATCGGCCACCGTCTCCACGTCGAGGCCGAGGAAACGGCCATCCTCGGTCAAGGCCAGCCGGGCGGTGCTGACATGACCACGGCCATGGGTGTCGCTGAGGAAGCTTTCGCTGCGGTCGGCCACCCACCTGACCGGTCGGTCTAACATGCGCGCCGCCACCAAAACCATGACCTGTTCGGGGAAGGCGCTGATCTTGAGGCCGAAGCCGCCGCCCACGTCGGGGGTGATCATGTCGAGCCGGTCCGGCGCCAGTCCCAGGATCTTGCACAGCTCGTCCCGCACCCCGTGGACGCCCTGGCTGCCGGCGATCAGTTCCAGCCGGCCGCCGGCCAAGGGTCTGGCCAGGCAGGCGCGCGGCTCCAGCGCGGTGGGGGCGAGGCGGTTGTTGACCAGTTCCAGTTCCACCACCCGCGGCGCCGTGGCCAGGGCGGCGCGGGCCCGCGCCGCGTCGCCCATGCGCCAGTCCACCACCGTCTCGGTGGCGGTGGCGATGGAGCCGGCGGCCGGCAGCGGGGTATAGTCCACCATGACCGCCTCGGCGGCGTCGCGGGCCTGGTCGGCGCTCTCGGCCACCACGAAGGCGACGGCCTCGCCGGCATGGCGCACCCGTGGCCCCGCCAGCACCGGCCGGGGGATGGGCTCGGGCTGCCCCTTGGGCATGAAGCCGGTCCGCATGGGGCCGACGCCTTCGGCCGCCAGTTCGGCGGCGGTGAGGATCAGCAGCACGCCGGGCATGGCGCCGGCGGCGGCCGTGTCGATGACGATGTCGGCATGGGGATAGAGGCTGCGCACCACCCAGCCATAGACCTGACCGGTCAGTCCAATATCATCGGTGTAGCGACCGGCTCCGCGCAGGAACCGCAGGTCCTCCACTCGCGTGACCGATTGTCCGAAACCGAAGCGCCGCATGAAATGTCCTATGCCAAACCAGGGAAGGCCTTTTTCCGTCTCAGTGGGAACGGCGCCAGTGGCGGTCAGCCTAGCTCAAGACCCACGCTCGCGTCATCCCTTCCCGATCCGAGCGCCCGTTGCCACTCTGACGCGATAGTGGCATAATACGCTTGATGTGGCATAGAGGTGTGGCAATGGACAGCGTCATGATGGCTGACAACGGACGGCTGGTTGTTCCGGCCAGTCTTCGTCAACAGATCGGGATGGCCAAGGGGGGCAAGCTGATCGCCTCCATCCAGAACGGCGCCCTGGTGCTGGAACCATTCGACGCGGCGGTTCGACGCGTTCAGGCCCTGGCACGGCAGCTCGCCAAGCCCGGCGACAGCGTCGTGGACGAATTCCTGAGCGACCGCCGCGACGAAGCCAGGCAAGACGGCGATGGCTGACTACGTCATCGACGCGTCGTCGGTCCTGGTCTTCATCTTCAACGAACCGGGGGCCGGAATCGTCATCGAGATCGCCCGCGACGACCATCTGCTGATCTCGACGGTCAATCTGGCCGAAGTGCTGGCGAAGTTGGCCGACCGGGGCGCCGACGGCCCCATGGCGCAGCAGTTGCTCGCGCCGCTCGACCTCGAGGAGGTCTCGTTCAATTCCGCTCAGGCGCGGATTTCGGCCATGTTGCGCCCCGCGACCAAGGGCGCCGGGCTGTCCCTTGGCGACAGGAGTTGCCTCGCCCTGGCGCTGGCCGAGGGAAAGCCGGTTCTGACGGCGGATCGGAACTGGCTGGGCATCACCGACGGCATCGGCGTCGCGGTTACGATCACGCGGCCGAAGCTCGACTGATCACCCCGCCAGCGCTTGCCGTGGACGTGCTCGGGTCACTCCTTGCCGATTTCCACCGCCTGGAAGGTGCTGGCCCGGAAGTCGGCCGACCAGTGCGTGACCGCCATGCCGGCCTTGGCCTTGAGGTGTCCGAGGAAGGCGCGTTTGTCGGGCAGTTGCTCCCACACCGAGGGCAGGAACAGGGCGCGCCGGCCGCCATCCTCGATGATCAGGCCATCGGTTCGGACCCGCAGTTGGGCCAGCAGGTCGGCCTCGTCGGCAAAGCGCATGGGCACCGGCGGGGTCAGCACCGAGAGCGACAGGTGAAGGTCTTCCACTTCTCCGGCGGTCAGCGGCGAAAAGCGCGGATCGCGGAAGGCTGCCTTGAAGGCGTTGTCGCAGATATCCTCGGCCAGCAGCCGCCACGCCACCGGCGAGCCGATGCAGCCGCGCAACTGGCCGTGGCGGTTCAGGGTCACGAACACCGCGCCGGGTTCGGCCAGCTTGCCGGGACGCTCGGCCGGCGGCGGCAGCGGAGCGCCGGTGGCTAGGCCGTGGCGGATGGAGGCCCAAGCCAGTTCAGTCAGGGTGGGGCCGATGGCCTTGATCGCGGCTTCGTCATTGGTGGCCATGGCGCTCCCCTTTTCGTACAAGGCCCAGGATCCGTAGCCCACCACCCGGCTTTTGTCGCCGGCGGTGTCGCCGGAATTGCGCACGTCCAGGGTCACGATCTCCAAGCCGCGCCGCCGGGCGCTGGTCAGCAGCCCGCCCACCGGAACGCGGCCACAGGCGCCGTCGCGTTCGATGGCGGCGGGATCGAGGCGTTCGATGGCGGCGACGGTGGCCTGGTCCTGACGGCGGCAGCCGGCGTAATCGAGGAAGTGGGACAGGTCGGTGGAGACCACGATCAGGGTCTCCGGCCCGCCCCAGGCGGCGTCGATCACCACCGCCACCATGTCGGGCGGAGCGTCGCCGACCACGATGGGCAGCAGCTTGAAATCGCCGAGAACGGCTTGCAGGAAGGGGACGTGCACCTCCAGCGAATGCTCCTGGGCATGGGCCTGCTCCAGCAGGCCGACACCGGGCAGCGCCATCAGCCGCTCGGCACCCTCGCGGTCCAGCGCCACCGAACCCAGCGGCGAGGCCCATTCGTCGGCGCCGGACAAAGCCAGGCCGCGAAACGCCACCCGATGGCTGGGCCCCAGCAGCAGCACCCGCTCGATCCTGCCCCGGAGCGGCAGCAGCCGCACATAGGCGCTGGCGGCAATGGGGCCGGAATAGATCCAGCCGGCATGGGGAACGATCAGCGCCTTGGGCGCACGCGGATCGGCCGGACGGGAATCATGGAGTTGCGTCTGGGCCTCGGCGAGAAAAGCGTCGAGCTGGCGGGTCGCCTCGGCGAAATCGGCCGGGTAGAACTGGCCTGCCACGGCGGTGGGACGGATCGCGGTCATGAGCCAGTTCTCATTATGGCTTGGCAGAAGCTTTCCCCCCTCTCCCGCTTGCGGGAGAGGGTCGGGGTGAGGGCGGCACGCGCGGATAGCGCGGGCCTCGCGCCAGCGAATGAGTCGGATGGCGCGCCGCATGCGCAGGCATGCGACCATATGTTTGCCGGCGAAGCCGGCGCGCGCGCGCCCTCACCCGCCTCGCTTGCGCTCGGCACCCTCTCCCGTGAGACGGGAGAGGGGCTGTTTGTGCCCCACGCTTCATAATGAGAACTGCTGGTCATGGGAGCCTCTTCGCGAAAGATGGCAGGAAACATGGTACACTCGGACCATGGAGAACGCCATCCAAGGCTCGCATTTTCCCGGCCGCTACTGGCACCGCCTCGACGACGGCCGCATCCAGTGCGACGTCTGTCCGCGCCTGTGCAAGCTGCATGACGGCCAGCGCGGCCTGTGTTTCGTGCGAGCCTGCGCCGACGGCCAGATGGTGCTGACCACCTATGGCCGCTCCTCGGGCTTTTGCGTCGATCCCATCGAGAAGAAACCGCTCAACCACTTCCTGCCGGGCACGCCGATCCTGTCCTTCGGCACGGCGGGGTGCAACCTGACCTGCAAGTTCTGCCAGAACTGGGACATCTCCAAGGCGCGCGAGATCGACCGCCTCAACGACGCCGCCGATCCCGACACCATCGCCCGGGCGGCGGTGCAGTTGGGCTGCCGCTCGGTGGCCTTCACCTACAACGACCCGGTGATCTTCCTGGAATACGCCATCGACGTGGCCAAGGCCTGCCACGCCCGGGGCCTGAAGACGGTGGCGGTGACCGCCGGCTACATCATGCCCGAGGCGCGGGCCGAGTTTTACCGCCACATGGACGCCGCCAACGTCGATCTCAAGGCCTTCACCGAGGAATTCTACCACACGCTGTGCGGCGGCCACCTGGAGCCGGTCAAGGAGACCCTGGTCTATCTCAAGCACCAGACCAAGGTGTGGTTCGAGATCACCACCTTGCTGATCCCCGGCCAGAACGACGCGCCCGAGGAGATCGACGCCTTAAGCCGCTGGATGGTCGCGGCGCTGGGCCCCGACGTGCCGCTGCACTTTTCCGCCTTCCATCCCGACTGGAAGATGACCGACCTGCCCAACACGCCGTCGGCCACCCTGACCCGGGCCCGTGACATCGCGATCCGCAACGGGCTGCGCTACGTCTATACCGGCAATGTCCACGACCCCGCCGGCGGCAGCACCTATTGCTCCGGCTGCGGCGCCCTGCTGATCGGCCGCGACTGGTACGAGCTGTCCACCTGGACCCTGACGCCGGAGGGTCGCTGCAAGGCCTGCGGCACGCCGGTGGCCGGGGTGTTCGAGGCCAAGCCCGGCACCTGGGGCCGCAAGCGCCAGCCGGTACGGCTGGCGCGGTGAAGGCCCCGCTGCACCGGCTGGTGCTTGCGGCCCCAGGATGCTATAAGTGACCAGTTCGTTGGTCAGGAGGCCGCGCCATGAACTCCGTCAATCTCGCCGACGCCAAGGCCCATCTTAGTGAACTGGTGGCTCAGGCCCAATCGGGTGAATCGGTCTGCATCACCCGGCGGGGCAAGCCGGTTGCCCGGTTAAGCGCCGCCGACATTCCCCGTCGCCCGATCATTCTGTCTGACCTTCGGGCGGTGACCGATGCCATGCCGCGACAGGACCAGCCGGCCGGCGATTTCATCCGTCGGCTTCGCGACGAGAGCCGATATTGAAGCACTACCTCGACACCTCGCTGCTGGTCGCGGCGCTGACCAACGAGGCGGCGACCGCGCGCGTGCAGACGTGGCTCGGCGACCAGGATCCCGAGGGATTGCTGATCAGCGATTGGGTGGTGACCGAGTTTTCCTCGGCCCTGTCGATCAAGGTAAGAACCGGCCATTTGGGCGCCGAGCATCGGGCTGCCGCGCTGGCCCTGTTCACTCGGCTGATGACCGAATCCTTTGTCACCCTTCCCGTATCGGGCGTCCATTTCCGAACCGCCGCCCGGTTCGCCGATCAGCATGCCCTGGGCTTGCGGGCCGGCGATGCCTTGCATCTTGCCGTCGCCCGCGAATCCGGGGCAACCCTGTGCACCCTGGACAGCCGCCTGACCGAAAGCGGCATGGCGGTGGGCGTCGCCACCTTATTGCCATAACAGCCGGCATCGGCATTATAAGTTTCAAGCTGTTGTCATCGCGCTCTAGATCGCTACATTGGAGGAATTGGTTCGTCTCCATTCTTCCCCCGCGAGGATTTCCATGAAGATCGCTTTTGCCAAGCCGTCGCTCCCCACCGAGGGCGCCATCGCCGTCGCCGTGCTCGAAGGCAAGGTGCTGTCCGCCTCGGCCCATAAGCTGGATGACGAGGCCGACGGCGCCCTCAGCCGCGCCATCGCCACCAGCCGCTTCGAGGGCAAGAAGAACCAGACCCTGATGATCCTCGCCCCCGCCGGGCTGCCGGTGTCGCGGGTGCTGCTGATCGGCCTGGGCAAGGCCAAGGACATCGACGCGCAAGGGGCGCAGGCCTTCGGCGGTACCGCCGTGGCCCAATTGCTGACCAGCGGCGAGACCGAGGTGGTGGTGGCGGTGGATCCGGTGGAGGGCTCGGCGCTGTCGCCGGCCGAATTCGCCGCCCAGGCGGGGTTCGGGGCGCGGCTGCGCGCCTACCGCTTCGACAAGTACATGACCAAGCAGAAGAAGGAGGACAAGCCCTCCTTGAAGAAGACGACGGTGCAGGTCGAGGCCGTCTCCGACGCCAAGACCGCCTTCGCCAAGCTGGACAAGATCGCCGACGGCGTGTTCCTGACCCGCGACGTGGTCAGCGAGCCGGCCAACATCATCCATCCCGAAAGTCTGGCGGCGGTGGCCGAGACCTTGAAGGACCTGGAGGTGGAGGTCGAGGTCCTGGGCGAGAAGCAGATGAAGAAGCTGGGCATGGGCTCGCTGCTGGGCGTCGGCCAGGGCTCGGAGCGCGAATCCAAGCTGGTGATCATGCGCTGGCAGGGCGCCGCCGACAAGAATACCGCCCCCATCGCCTTCGTCGGCAAGGGCGTCACCTTCGATTCCGGCGGCATCTCCATCAAGCCGGCCGGCGGCATGGAGGACATGAAGTGGGACATGGCCGGCGCCGGCGCGGTGATCGGCGCCATGAAGGCGCTGGCCGGCCGCAAAGCCAAGGTCAACGCCATCGGCGTGGTCGGGCTGGTGGAGAACATGCCGTCGGGCACCGCCCAGCGCCCCGGCGACGTGGTCACCTCCATGTCGGGCCAGACCATCGAGGTCATCAATACCGACGCGGAAGGCCGCCTCGTGCTGGCCGACGCCCTGTGGTACACCCAGGACCGCTTCAAGCCCAAATTCATGGTCGATCTCGCCACGCTGACCGGCGCCATCATCATTTCGCTGGGCAGCGAATATGCCGGCCTGTTCGCCAGCGACGACACCCTGGCCGACCGTCTGGCCGCCGCCGGCAAGGCGGTGGGCGAGCAGTTGTGGCGGCTGCCCCTGGGCGAGGCCTACGACAAGCAGATCAAGTCCGACATCGCCGACATGAAGAACACCGGCGGCCGCGAGGGCGGCTCCATCACCGCCGCCCAGTTCCTCAAGCGCTTCACCAACAACGTCGCCTGGGCCCATCTGGACATCGCCGGCATGGCCTGGTCCAAGAAGGACACCGCCACCTGCCCCAAGGGCGCCACCGCCTTCGGCGTGCGTCTGCTCGACCGGCTGGTGGCCGACTTCTACGAGGACAAGGCCGGGAAGTAACGCGCAGATCCCAAAGCCCCTCGCCCGCTCGCGGGAGAGGGTGGCGAGCGGAAGCGAGCCGGGTGAGGGTTCGTCTGCCTGCCGCCCCCTCACCCCAACCCTCTCCCCCCCTCTCGGGGGGCGAGGGAGTCATTAGGACGCCCAACGCATGCGAATCTCCTTCCAGCATCCGTCCGTCCCCCTCCACGGCGCCGTCGTCGTGGGGGTGTGGCAGGGCCGGCGGCCGACCGAGGCTTTCGCCGCCCTCGATCCCCATGGGCGGCTGAAAAAGACCCTGAAGCGGCTGGGCTTCGACGGCGAGGAAGAGGAGACCGAGCTGTTCCTCGCTCCCGCCCCGCCGCTGACCGCCCTGGTGGTGGCGGGCCTGGGCAAGCCGAGGAAGCTCGACACCATCCGGCTGCGCCGCATCGGCGGCTGCATCCTGGAGGAGTTGGACGACAGCCGCGCCGTCGCCGCCACCGTGGCGCTGGACCTGCCGCCGGCCCAGGCGGCGGAACTGGCCTACGGCCTGTGCCTCAAGGCCTACCGCCCCTTGCGCAAATACCGCACCAAGCTCGATCCCGACGACGAGGACGACGTGGTGCCGGTGCTGGAGTCGGTGGTGGTCACCACCCCCGACCCCGAAGCCGCCGCCGCCCTCTACGCCGCCCGCGAGCAGGTGGCCCAGGGGGTGTTCCTCGCCCGCGACCTCACCGACGAGCCCGGCAACGTGCTGGGGCCGGAGGAGTTCGCCCAGCGCGCCCGCCTGCTGGAGGCCTTGGGGGTCGAGGTCACCGTGCTGGACGAGACCGCCCTGGCCGAGGCCGGGCTGAACCTGCTGGCGGCGGTGGGCATGGGCAGCGCCCGGCCGCCCCGGCTGGTGCTGCTGCGCTGGCGCGGGGCGATGGGCAAGCCGCTGGTGCTGGTGGGCAAGGGCATCACCTTCGACACCGGCGGCATCTCCATCAAATTCGATGACGACGAGATGGACGCCATGAAGGGTGACATGGGCGGGGCGGCGGCGGTGATCGGCGCGCTGCGCGCCGTCGCCGGCCGGAAAGCCAAGGCCCATGTCTGCGGCGTGCTGGCCCTGGCCGAGAACATGCCGTCGGGCCGCGCCCAGCGGCCGGGCGACGTGGTCAAATCCTACTCCGGCCTCACCGTCGAGGTGATCGACACCGACGCCGAGGGCCGTCTGGTGCTGGCCGACGCCCTGGCCTGGGCGGCGGCGACCCTGGACCCCAAGACCATGATCGACATCGCCACCCTGACCGGCTCGGTGGAAGAGGTGCTGGGCGATCCCTATGCCGGCCTCTACGCCAATGACGACAAGCTGGCCAAGCGGCTACTGAAACTGTCCAAGGCCGAGGCCGACCCGCTGTGGCGGCTGCCGCTGACCGAGTCCTGCGACGAGGACATCAAATCCGACATCGCCGACGTCAAGAACTGCGCCTGGGGCGAGGTTCCCGACAATGACGACGCCGCCCGCTTCCTGTCCCGCTTCGTGCCCGACGGCATCGCCTGGGCCCATATCGACATGGCGGGCAAGGAATGGGCCGACGAAGACGATCCCCTGGCCCCCGAGGCCGCCAGCGGCTTCGGGGTGCGGCTGTTCGACGCCCTGGCGGGGGGATCTTGACATTCCCCGGCTTTTCCAAAAGTCTGAGGACCTTCCAGCCTAGGCAGCCCCATGAACATCGCCGTCCTGATCCCCTGCTATAACGAGGAACACTCCATCACGCAGGTGGTGGGGGATTTCCGCGCCGCGCTGCCCGACGCCTTGATCTACGTCTACGACAACAATTCGCGCGACCGCACCGTGGAACTGGCCCGCGCCGCCGGCGCCATCGTCCGTCACGAGCCGTTGCAGGGCAAAGGCAACGTGGTCCGGCGCATGTTCTCGGACATCGAGGCCGACATCTATGTGATGGTCGACGGCGACGCCACCTACCACGCCGCCAGCGCGCCGGCCATGATCGCCCGGCTGGTGGAGGAGAACCTGGACATGGTGGTAGGCAGTCGCCTGCACTCGGAGGAGACCGGAGCCTTCCGCGCCGGCCATCAGCTGGGCAACCATCTGCTGACCGGCTTCGTCGCCCGGTTGTTCGGCGACCGGGTCAAGGACATGCTGTCGGGCTACCGGGTGTTCTCGCGCCGCTTCGTCAAGTCGTTCCCGGCCATGTCCACCGGCTTCGAGACCGAGACCGAGCTGGTGGTGCACGCGCTCAGCCTGTCCATGCCGGTGGCCGAGATGGAGACCCCCTATTTCGCCCGCCCCGAAGGCTCGGTCTCCAAGCTCAACACCTATCGCGACGGCTGGCGCATCCTGCTGACCATCCTCAAGCTGCTGAAGCGGGAGCGGCCGCTGGCCCTGTTCGGCTCCATCTGCGCCACCCTGGCCGCCCTGGCGGCGGTGCTGGCCGGGCCGATCATCGTCACCTTCATGGAAACCGGCCTGGTGCCGCGCTTCCCTACCGCCATCCTGGCCACCGGAATCATGATCCTGGCCTTCCTCAGCCTGACCGCCGGCATCATCCTCGACACCGTCACCCATGGCCGGCGCGAGACCAAGCGGCTGCATTACCTGAGCTACAAGGCCCCTGGAGGATGACTCAAATCGGCTTCTACCACCTGACGCGGTCGCCGCTGGAACAGGCCCTGCCCAAGCTGTTGGACAAGGCCCTCGCCGCCGGCTACCGGGCGGTGGTGCTGGCCGGCTCGTCCGAGCGGGTCGAGGCCCTGAGTGACCGACTGTGGACCTACGAGCCGGAGTCGTGGCTGCCGCACGGCTCCGCCAAGGACGGCGACGCCGCGCTGCAGCCGATCTGGCTGACCGCCACCGACGAGAACCCCAACGCCGCCACCATCCTGGTCATGTGCGACGGCGCCCAGTCGGGGGCGGTGGCCGGCTTCGCCCGCTGCCTCGACCTGTTCGACGGCAACGACGACGAAGCGGTCCAGGCGGCGCGCGAGCGCTGGAAGCTGTGGAAGGCCGAGGGCTTCGAGCTGGTCTACTACCAGCAGACCGAGCGCGGCGGCTGGGAAGAGAAGGCGCGGAGCTGAATATCCGCACCTATACTTACGTATAAGCAATTGACCATTCGTATAGTTTTGCTATCCTCCCCTCATCAGTGATCGCCCGATCTCCCGCCCCCCGCCGACAGCGAATTCGCCATCCACTGCTCGGCGCGGCTCGGCCGCAACGTCGATGACGCCGAGGTGGAGGCCCTGGTCGCCAAAAACCGGCATGTGGCCGAAATCCTGTTGCCCAACCATGATATGGGCCGCGTCCGCACCAGGGTCAGGCTGGCCTATCGGGAGAGCGGCAGCGGCGGCTTCGTCCCCTGGCTTCTGGCCCAAATGGACAAGAAGGCCCGCCTGCGGTCCCAGTTCGTTCCGATCCCGGCATCCGACACCGGTTCCGCCGCGGCCTTCGCCTGACGTCCCGCGCTATCCCCGGCCGACCACCACCCCGAAGCACGAGCCTTTGCCGGGGATCGAGCGCAGTTCCAGTGTGTGCCCCAGCAGGATGGCCATGCGCCGGACCACGCCCAGGCCGAGGCCGAGGCCGCGCCCGCCCCGCCGATCCGATGGGCCGTCCAGGCGGACGAAGTCCTCGAACACCGCCTGGATCTTGTCGGGGGGAATGCCGATTCCGGTGTCCCAAACCTGGATCGCCACGTTGGCGCCGCGATAGCGGCACCCCACCAGGATGCCGCCGGTTTCGGTATGGCGCACGGCGTTGACCAGCAGGTTGCGCAGCAGCCGCTCCAACAGCACCGGGTCGCTGGACACCACGGCGGAGGTGGGCACCACGCCGATGGACAGGCCGCGCGCCGAAGCCTCGGGTTCCATCTGGTCCACCAGCCCGGCCAGCAGCGGCATCAGCTGGAAACTGGCGAAATTGGGTTTGATCTTGCCGGCTTCCAGCGCCGAAACGTCGAGCAGGGTGGTCAGCAGCGAATTGGTGGCCTCGATGCTCTGGCGCAGCTTTTCCACCACCTGGACCTGACCGGGCTCGGTGACCCGCGTCGCCAGCACTTCGGTGAACATGCCGGCGGCCTGGAGCGGCTGGCGCAGGTCGTGGCTGGCGGCGGCGAGAAAGCGGGTCTTGCTCTCATTGGCGAGGCGGGCCTCCTCGGCGCGATGCTCGGCCTCCTCGGTCCGCTCGTGCACCACGGCCTCCAGCCCCGCCGTGAAGGCCTCCTCGCGGGCGAGGCCGCGAAAGGCCAGCAGCGCCAACCCGATCAGGGCCAAGGTCACCACCACCACCGCGCCGAGAACCAACAGGGCGGTCTGGCGCCAGGGCTCCAGGACGTCGTCCATGGCCATGCCAGCACTGACCACCGCCCCGAACTCGGCCACGGTGCGATACGAAACCATGCGGTCGACCCCGTCCAGCGGCGACGTGGTGCGCAGCGTCCCGGTCGGGTCGGTCGCGGCGGCGGCGGCCACCTTGCCACCCAGAACCGAAATGCCCACATAGGCCTCGGGGTGGGGTTGGCGGAGCATCACCATGCCGTCGATATCGGCGGCGGTATAGCCGCGCGGCCCCAGAACCAGACTCTTCTGGAAATTGGTGAAGAATTCGGCGTTGAGGCCGGCGACGACGGCGCCGGCGAAACGGCCGTCGTCATCGACGATGCGCCGGGCGATGGTGAACACCAGCCTGCTTTTGTAGCGGCCCTGAATCAGCGGCCCGACCACCATCTCCTGCCCGGCGGCCAGCGCCTGGAACCACGACCGGTCACCGAGATCGACCCTGCCGTCGGGCGGCAAACCAGCGACGATCACGATTCCGGCGGCATCGGTCACCAGCAGTGCCCCCGGCTCGGTCAGCAAGCTTTGGAGAACCAGAAGCTCTTGCAGTTCCTCGGCGGTGGAGATCCGCCCGCGCAGCCGCACCTGCGCCACCCGCACGGCGCGCATGAGGATCCCGTTGGTCGTGGTCAGGGTCCGGGAGATATGCTCGTCGAGCAGACGCGCCACCGCCTGCGTATTGGCCGCCGCCGCCTCCACCGCCTTGTCTTGCAAATGGAGCAGGAACGCCAGCGAGCCGCCGATCACCAGCAGCAGCACCCATCCGACCATGAGCGCCAGGACACGGCGAACCAGATCGGGCGGACGGGCCGGCCGGGCGGAAGGAAGGGTCAATCGAATAGCTGTGGACTCGCTCACCCGGTGCGGCTCATGAGTAGTGCTGGCGAGTTCAGCCTATACCTTCGTCCTGTAATGGGAAAGCGAAGGATCAGGCCTGGGCCTTTTCCAGCGCCTCGGCCGCCTCCAGCCAGATCGCCTCGGCCTCCGCCACCTGACGGGCCAGTTCGGCTTCCTGACGGCGCAACTCGGTCAGCTTGGCCGGTGGCCCCTGATACAGGGCGGGATCGGCCAGACGCGGCTCCAACTCGGCCTGCTTGCGATTCAGGTCGGCCAGCGCCTTCTCGGCGGTCTGGGCCACCTTGCGCAACGGCGCCAACTGGGCGCGGGCCCCAGCCGCCGCCTTGCGTTCGGCCTTGCGGGTGGCGGCGTCGCCGCTTTTCTCCACGGAGGAATCCCGCTTGGCGCTGCGCCGGGATTCACGGGCCAGATCCAGCAGCAGCCGGCGATAGGCGGCCAGGTCGCCGTCGAACGGCTTGACGCAACCATCGCCCACCAGCCACAGATTGTCGGCGGTCATCTCGATCAGGTGGGGATCGTGGCTGATCAGGATCACCGCCCCGTCATAGGCGTTGAGCGCCGCCACCAGGGCCTCGCGGGCGTCGATGTCCAGATGGTTGGTCGGTTCGTCCAGGATCATCAGATGCGGCGCCTCGCGGCTCATCAGGGCGAACAGCAGCCGCGACTTCTCGCCGCCCGACAGGCTGGAGACCTTGACGTTGGCGCGCTCCTGCTCGAAGCCGAAGCGGCCGAGCTGGGCCCGGACCTTGGCCTCGGGCAGCCCTTTCATCAGCATGGCCATGTGCTCGAACGGCGTCTCGTCCAGGCGCAGTTCCTCGGTCTGGTGCTGGGCGAAGTAGCCGATCTTCAGCTTGGACGGCTTGCGGAACTGGCCGTCCAGCAGGTCCAGCCGGCCCGACAGGATCTTGGCCAGGGTCGACTTGCCGTTGCCGTTGGCGCCCAGCAGGGCGATGCGGTCGTCCATGGTGATGCGGATGTCGAGGCCGCGCAGCACCACCTTGTCGCCATAGCCGGCGACGCCGTGGTCGATGGCGATGATGGGCGGACTCAACTCCTCGGGATCGGGGAAGTCGAACGACATGGCCCGGTCCTCGACCACCGGCACCACCATCTCCATGCGCTCCAGCATCTTGACCCGGCTTTGGGCCTGGGCGGCCTTGGTGGCCTTGGCCTTGAAGCGGTCGATGAAGGACTGGATCTTCTTGCGCTGCTCCATCTGCTTGGTGAAGGCCTTGCCCTGCAATTCCATGCGGGCGCGCCGCGTGGCCTCGAAGCGGTCGTAATTGCCGCCATAGGCGTTCAGCTTGCCGGCCTCGATGTGGACGATGCGGTCGGCGACCTCGTTCAGCAGTTCGCGGTCATGGCTGATCACCACCAGGGTGCCGGGATAGACGGCGAGATGGGCCTGCAGCCACAAGGTGGCTTCCAGGTCCAGGTGGTTGGTGGGCTCGTCCAGCAGCAGCAGGTCGGGCGAGGCGAACAGCGCCGCCGCCAGGGCGACGCGCATGCGCCAGCCGCCGGAAAAGTCCGACACCGACTGGGCTTGCGCCTCGGCGTTGAACCCCAGGCCGGACAGGATCGCCGCCGCCCGCGACGGCGCGGTATGGGCGTCGATGGCCAGCAGCCGCTCGTGGATCTCGGCGATGCGATGGCCGTCGGCGGAGGTCTCCGCCTCCTCGAACAGGGCGGTGCGCTCGGTGTCGGCGGCCAGCACGCAGTCGATCAGGCTGGTGTCGCCCTCCGGCGCCTCCTGGGCCAGCCGGCCCAGCCGGGCGCGGGCGCGCAGGTTGATCTCGCCGCCATCGGGGTGAAGTTCGCCCAGCATCAGCTTGAACAAGGTGGTCTTGCCGGTGCCGTTGCGCCCAACCAGACCGACCCGTTGGCCGGCGGAGATGTGGACGGTGGCGTGGTCGAACAGGACGCGGCCACCGTAACGGAAGGTGAGGTCGTTGATATGAAGCATGCCGGGTCAATAGCACGCCGACTTGGAGCATGCCAGTCCGGTGCGACCACAAACACCCCGTTGCTCTCGCGGGCGGTTGGCGTTATAACCCGCCGTCCCTCGCGCGCCGGCCGCCGAGGGTGAACGCAGCCGCTTGCTTCGGAGCAGCACTTTTCCTCCGGGCACCCCTGCGGCGCGAGCAACCGCCGAAAGGAATTTCACGAATGGCCATCGAACGTACCCTCTCGATCATCAAGCCGGACGCCACCCGGCGCAACCTCACCGGCAAGATCAACGCCCGCTTCGAAGAAGCCGGCCTGCGCATCGTCGCCCAGAAGCGCGTCCGCCTCACCAAGGAACAGGCCGGCCAGTTTTACTCGGTCCATGCCGAGCGGTCGTTCTTTGGCGAGCTGGTCGCCTTCATGATCTCCGGCCCGGTCGTGGTCCAGGTTCTCGAAGGTGAAGGCGCCGTCGCCCGCAATCGCGAGATCATGGGCGCCACCAACCCGGCCAACGCCGCCCCCGGCACGATCCGCGCCGACTTCGCCGAGTCGGTGGAAGCCAATTCGGTGCACGGTTCCGACTCGGCCGAGAATGCCGCCACCGAGATCGCCTTCTTCTTCTCGGGCTGCGAGATCGCCGGCTAAGCCAAGCGCCAAGCACCCGGCGCCTGAGGGCCATGAGACGAGCGTGGCTCGTCGATAGCAATCGTCACCATCGGGTTCGACAACACCCCCGGAGCTCCGCTCCGGGGGTGTTTTTGTCTTCTCCTAAAGGTAATCAAATAAGACTCTTAAAAGGAGAAAATATAAATTCGCTGGGCAGTAGAGTTGCTGCAACATTGAGATTACTACTTGCGCGGCACTCTCAGACTTGCAAAAATGGGGCTGTTACAACTTGAGCGGATACGAACCATGCCAGCTACTCGCCAGTCAAGTCGCGGCCGCACCCCTTCTGGGCAACCCAACCCCATCGACGTCTATGTCGGGGCTCGCCTGCGAATGCGCCGTTCACTGCTCGGGATGAGCCAAGAGGCCTTGGGCGCCGCCCTGGGGCTCACCTTCCAGCAGGTCCAGAAATACGAACGCGGCGCCAACCGCATCGGCGCCAGCCGTCTTTTCGATCTGGCCCGGGCCTTGGGCGTCGGGATCGATTACTTTTATGAGGAGATCGGCGAGGACGTGGTGGCGGCCAGCCCCCGTCACATGGTCCGCGCCATCCAGGAGCCGGAGTTGCGCCAGCCCGACATGATGGGCAACCGCGAGACCCTGGATCTGGTCCGAGCCTATTACCGCATCAACGACCCGGAAGTCCGCAAACGGGTCCACCAACTGGCCAAGGCGCTGGGAACGATTCCGAGCCATCTGGCGGAATAGAACCGGCGGCAGGCTGGAAAACGCCCAGACCCGATCGTCATTCCCGCGAAAGCGGGAATCCATATCTCAGCGAAGACCGTACGCTCGGGCATGGACTCCCGCTTTCGCGGGAGTGACGACAAGAAGGGGGCGCGAAGCATTTTCCGTGGTCGCCTAGCCGAAGCTGGGGTGGTCCTCGCGAACGCCCGCCGGGTCTTCGTGGATGATCACCTCGAAGCGGGGAAATTCGGCGCGGATGGCGTTTTCCACATCGTCGGCGATGCGGTGGGCCTGGACCAGGGGCAACTCGGCCGGCAGCTCCAGGTGAAGCTGGATGAACCCCTGCCGGCCCGAGGTCCGGGTCCGCAGGTCGTGATGACTCAGCACCTCGGGATGGGCGCGGGCGATGGCGCGGATGCGCTCGCGCTCGGCCTCGGGCAATTCGTGGTCCATCAGGGTATCGAGGGAGCCCCGCATGATCCGCCACGCGTTGACCACCAGCCAGCCGGCGATGGCGATGGCGAACAGCGGATCGGCCGCCGTCCATCCCGGCCCCATGGCCAGCAGCAGCGAGACGATGACGCTGAGATTGATCATGACGTCGCCGGCATAGTGCAGCGAATCGGCGGAGATGGCCATGGACCCGGTCCTGGCGATGACGTGGCGCTGGAACGCCACCAGGGCGACGGTGGCCAGGATGGAGAACACCATCACCCCGATGCCCCATTCGCCATGGGCGATGGGCTCGGGACGCACCAGGCGTCCGCCGGCCTCGATCAGCAGGAACCCGCCCGATCCGGTGATGAACGCCGCCTGCCCCAGCCCGGCCAGCGCCTCGGCCTTGCCATGGCCGAAGCGATGCTCGGCGTCGGCCGGCTGCAAGGCATGGTGCACCGCCATCAGGTTGAGGGCCGAGGCGGCCAGATCCAGCGTCGAATCGATCAGGGTCGACAGCAGCGCCATGGACCCGGTCGCCATCCAGGCCGCCAGCTTGACCGCGATCAGCACGGCGGCGGTGGCGGTGGCGGCATAGGTGGCCAACCGCATCAGGCGTCCGTGGCTGGGATCGTCGATCTTGGTCATGGCCCGGGGATCATGGATAGAGGTGCTCCAGCCGCCAAATGCCGTTGTCCTGGGTATAGACGAACCGATCATGCAGCCGGAAGGGGCGGTCATGCCAGAACTCGATGCGGTCCGGCACCAGCCGGAACCCCGACCAGTGCGGCGGCCGCGGCACCTTGCCCAGACCGAACTTGGCGGCGAACTCGCCCACCCGCTTTTCCAGCTCGAATCGCCCGCTCAGCGGCCGCGACTGCGCCGACGCCCAGGCGCCGATCTGGCTGGCCCGCGCCCGGCTGGCGAAATAGGCGTCGGCCTCGGCCGCGTCCACCGGCTCGGTGCGGCCCTCCACCCGGATCTGGCGGCGCAGGCTTTTCCAGTGGAAGCACAGCGCCGCGAAGGGATTGCCCGCCAGTTCGCACCCCTTGCGGCTTTCCAGGTTGGTGTAGAAGGTAAAGCCGGACGCGTCGGCCGCCTTCAGCAGCACCATGCGCAGGCTGGGCCGCCCGGCGACGTCGACGGTGGCCAGCGCCATGGCGTTGGGATCGTTGGTCTCGTGCGTCTCCGCCTCGGCCATCCAGTCATGAAACAACGCCAGGGGATCGGCTTGGGCTGCGGACATCGTTCACCAATCCTTTGCATTTTGACTCTAACGTAAAAATGCCTCAATTCGAGCCCAGGTGTATAGGCGTTCCCCCTCTCATTCGTGCGAGTCCCCCATGCGCTCCGTCACGTCCAAGCTCGCCTGCCGCCAGCCCGACGGCAGTTGGACGGCGCTGAGATAGGCAGAGGGGGGGGGAATAGGCAGGGCTGGTTAAGTTCTCCGACTTTCCGTACCATGACCGCCGTCATGAGAAATTAACGGGAAAGCGGACACGGTGAAGGATCCCTATCAAGTCTTGGGCGTGGCGAGAACCACGTCCGACGAGGATATCAAGAAGGCCTATCACAAGCTGGCCCGCGAGCTGCACCCCGACCTCAATCCCGGCGACAAGCGGGCGGAGGATCGCTTCAAGGACATCTCGGCCGCCTACGACTTCCTGTCCGACCCGGCCAAGCGGGCCCAGTTCGATTCCGGCGAGATCGACGCCACCGGCGCCGCCAAGCGCCGCGGCGGTCCGTGGCGGTCCCAGGGGGCCGGCCCCGGTGGGGGCGGTCGTCGGGGCACCGGCTCGCCGTTCGGCGACAATGTGGACGACATCCTGGCGGAGCTGCTGCGGCGCAAGGAGCGCGGCCGCGCCCAGACCGCCGGCAAGCCGTTCCGGGGCGCCGACATCCGCCATTCGCTGACGGTGCCCTTCGTCGAGGCGGCGGTGGGCGCCACCAAGCGGGTGACCCTGATTTCCGGGCGCACCGTCGAGGTCCGCATTCCCCCCGGCACCATCGACGGCCAGGCCCTGCGCCTCAAGGGCCAGGGCAACGCCGGCGACGGCGATGCCGGCGACGCCTTCATCGACCTCAAGGTGGAGAGCCACCCCTTCTTCACCCGGCGCGACCTGGACATCCTGGTGGACCTGCCCATCTCGGTGCAGGAGGCGGTGCTGGGCGGCAAGGTCACCGTGCCCACCATCGACGGCAAGGTGTCGCTGTCGGTGCCGCCCGACTCCAACAGCGGCGCGGTGCTGCGCCTCAAAGGCAAGGGCATCGCCGGCGCCACCGGCACCCGTGGCGACCAGTTGGTCACCCTCAAGGTGGTGCTGCCCGACCGCGACGACGAGTTCAAGAAGCTGGTGGAGAAGTGGGGGCCGCGCCACGGCTACGACCCCCGGGTCAAGGCGGGGATGGCGTAGGCTGTCCTTTTCCCGCGGCACGGACGGCAGTGTCCGACCTGCCCATGATCCAGATCGACCAAGGCACGATCACGGCACAGCGGCGATCAGGTCAGGCCGATCAGTGCCGCTAGCTTGGCCCGAACCTCGTCCAGAACGGAGCCCGGAACGGCTTAGCCCACCGGGTGGATTGGGCGGGCCAGAGTCTCGATGCTCCGCACATGGCTGGTCAGGATTTCACCGCCCAGCTTCAGGCCGGTCGGCAGCACCACGCTGGTTCCAAAGGGACGGATCTTCGAGGTGATGGGGCAGACGATGGCAAAGCCGCTGGCCCGCCAGAACGCCACCGGCGATACCACCAGGGCTGGGCGTCGACCGCCTTGCTCCCGCCCGGTGCGGGGGTCGAAATCGGTCCAGATCAGGTCCCCGGCCTCGGGCTCATAGGACACGATCACTCGACGGCCTCCCGACCCACATCGGCCCCCCAGTCGAAGGACTCATGCACATCCTTTGGCGTCATTCCCACCAACAGATCAGCAAGCCGATAGCGTGGCCGCGCCACCGAGATCACCACCTGCGACCCCGACGCCTCGATCTCGACCCTGGAACCTTCGGTCAGACCAACCTGACAGGCGATGTCCTTGGGAATGCGAATGCCCAGACTGTTGCCCCAGCGCGCCACTTGACCCAGCATTGATGCCTCCATGCTATGGAGATAGGGCAGTGTTTATCCTGCGGATATACAAGGAGGCTTTGATCAGTTGAAAGGGGCGTAAATGGACTAGTGGGGCGTCAGAACTCCCGCCAGCGAGCGCCGTATTGGGTCGGGGAAAAGCGACCCTGCGTCGTCACGGCGATGCTTCCGATTCTGGCTTATAGGGCACCTTCCAGAGAGCGCCTGGGGGCTTGAACGGCCTCTATAAGATCCACACCACCATCATCGAACAATCATGATGTTGAGCCTGGAAAAATATTGGGCCACACCGAGATGGTGATCACTCTCTCGGGGGGGGGGCCTGTCAGCCCGGCACTTGCCTGAAAGCTCGCCAGGGCGTTGATGGTTGGGGTCGGCGTGACTGGGGGTGGGGCGCATATAGCGGGCACGCGTTGGAACACGCCAGCGAGCACCGTAACGGGTTGAAGAGAAGGTCCGTGATCGACCGAGCTTGCTCTTGGCACGCACCAGCCGATGGTCCGAAGGGCTGGAGTTGAGCCACAGGGGTCAGATCATCCACGCGAACTGCGTAACGCTCGCCCGCGCCAAGTGCGGTTACGGTTGCTCGCCGGCCAGCATACGAGATAATACTATCGGCAGGGACGTGTGTGGCGGTGGAAGCGAGATCCCCCTGATCTGCGTGCGGGCAAATTTTTTGTTTTCGGGTTTGCAGATAATGACAAAGGCAACAATCAAGACTCGGCTCTATGCCCTGGTTGGGCTGATGACCTGCGCTTTTCTGGCAATCGCAGGGTTCAATTATTGGAGTGCGACGCGGGTGGATGGCGCCTCCCGCTTGCAGCGTGAGAACAGCCACCAAGGGCAGATTCTCAGCGGTGCGGTGCAGGCAGCCAAGGATGTTCAACTCGCCGCGCTCAAGGCAATGGCGGCCACTGACGCCAAAGACATTGATCGCGAATTCCGCGCCATGCATGCGGCAGGCGAGGAACTGAAGCGATTGATCCAGGAGGCGGCGGGCCACGCCGATGGAGCGGACCGAGCCACCCTGCACGTCAGGGCAGCGGAGAGTGCCGACAGGATGCTGGCGGGCGGCAAGGGAATCGAGGGCGCCCTCGTCGACAATGCCAGCCTCGAGAAATTGCCCGAATTTGCTGCCGATCTGCAGTCCGGTGAAGCCGCCATTGTCGAGAGCTACGGCGCGATGGGGCACGAGTTGCAGCGCGAAATTGCCGCCGCCGACAGCAACCTGACCTCGGCCCTTAGCGGCAGTATCACATTCGCCGCCGCTTCGGCCGTGGTTGCCACCTTGATCACCATTGGCCTGGGGGCGTTGCTGTTCCGCAGCCTAGTCTTGCCCTTGCGCGACATGGCCGAGGCGATGCGCCGTCTGGCTGACGGAGACACCTCTGTCATGGTCAAGGGCGGCGAGGTTCAAGACGAGATGGGCGAGATGGCTCGGGCGCTGGAGGTGTTCAAGCATCATGCCGTCGAAGTCTCCAGCTTGCGGGATCGCGAGGCTGACATGGCTCGCAGGGCGGAAGCAGAACGTCGGACGCGGGCTCAAGAGCTGATCAACCAAGTGCTCGCGACCTTGGCCAACGTTAATCGGGCCAGTTCGGAGGCGGTGGTCAGCCTGGGCAAGATTGCCATCAATATGGAAGAAACTGCCGCTACGGGCAGCCGCGAAACCGATGCCGTCGCGCAATTGGCCGAGATCACATCGAGCAATAACGAGACCGTGGCGGCTGCCGCGGAGGAATTGTCGGCCTCCATCGGCGAGATCAGCCGGCAGGTCCGTTCCTCGACCGAGATCGCCCGCAATGCCACCAACCAGGCCACCCACGTCACCCAGACCATCGCCGACCTGCGGTCATCAAGCGCAAGCATCGGGGATATTTCGAACCTCATCCGTGACATCGCCAACCAGACCAACCTGCTGGCACTTAACGCCACCATCGAGGCGGCAAGGGCGGGAGACGCAGGCAAGGGCTTCGCCGTGGTCGCGGGCGAGGTGAAGTCCTTGGCCAACCAGACCACCAAGGCGACCGAGGAGATCGGCATCCAGATCGAGGCTGTCCAGCGCGCCATCGGCGAAACCGCCACCGCCATCGGCTCGTTGGTCGGGGAGATCGAGCAGATGCAGCAAATCGCCAGCGTCATCCACGATTCCATTCAGCAGCAGACCTTGGCAACCAATGGCATCGCAGACAACGTCGGCGCCGCCACCGCCTCGGTCGTCAAGCTGGCCCAAAGCATCCGTCATGTTGACGCCACTGTGCACGCCCTCAAGGACCTTTCCCACACCGTCAAGTCCGCCGCCTCTCAGGTTGCCGACCAAGTTGAACTGGTGCAGACCGAGGTGGTGCGCCAACTGAAATCCTCCGTTTCCTGACGTTTCCCCCATAAGGAGAATGCCACCATGAAGCGCTCTTTTGTCGCGGGTTGCGCCGCCCTTCTGCTGGCCGCTCCGGCCGTGGCCGGAACGCCGTTGAAATGTTCCGGATCGACCACCGTGACCTACGGGGTCTTTACGCCCGAATTCAAGGCTGAGATCTCGCAACAGGCGGGCGTCGATGTCGAGGCGGTCGGCACCTCCTCGGGGGCCGGCTTCAAGGATCTGCTTGAAGGGCGCACTACCTGCTCGATGAGTACCAACACCCTTGAAGGCCTGATGAGTAAGGCCGGCCTGACCGCCAATCCCGGCGTCAAAGTCTATCCTTTGGGCGGCGACCAGGTGGTGCCGATCGTCCATCGCAACAACGCGATCAAGACCAAGAGCCTAACCAAGGAGCAGTGGGCCGGCATCTATTCCGGCAAAATCACCAACTGGTCCGAGGTTGGTGGCCCAACGCTGCCCATCGTGGTGGTAATCTCGGCCGACGAAGGATCGGCGACTCGCCAAGAAGTCCAGAAGGACGTTATGGGCGGGGCGCCCTATCCCGACAGCGCTCGCAAATCTTCCACCACCAAGGACGAGGTGCTGGCAGTGGCATCCACGCCCGGTGCCGTCGGGTCTGTTGGCAAAGGTCTGGCAAACAATCCCGGAGTAGGGGGTGTAAGCCCAAACCGCCGAAAATTCCGTCACGCCAAATTTAGCCCGGTAACGACCGAATCCAGACAATTCGAACGACGCAGAAATCTAAGGCGGCTTAGGAAGGATGGCGGAGGGAAAGAGTCCGGCGGCGAACCTTCTCCACTTGAATATCAAGCACTTGGGGGCGCCATGGCACCCCGGACCTATGCGTGACGCTATGTCCGCGTCACCGTTGCATCGATCCGGCACCGGCGGCGATCTTCAGGCGGGTGATGGCCATTTCCAACTCGGCGGCGATCTTGCGGCGCTGGTCGGCGGGTTTGGTGGCTTTGAGGCGGCGGAGCGTGTCCTCGGCCTCGTTCAGTTCCTGCACGGCGGCTGACCCCGGCTGGTTCGCCAGTTGCAGTTTGGCGGTGGAGATTTCGGCGGCCTTCTCGGCTTCGTAGGCCCGGTCAATGGACTTCGACTGGGCCAGAGCCGGCGCCACTGCCAGCAGGGTGGCCAAGAGCATGGCCGAAAGCTTGATCCATCGCATGGTCCGTTCTCCCGATTTGGGGTCACGACACGAAAGTGATCATATTGTCCGGTTCGTTAGAACGTAGGCGGAACCCTTGCCGACAGGAACGAAATCGCGTGCCGCAATGGCCGTAGAGAGTGCGCGCCCCTCCTGCCGCGCCAACAACGATAGGCTGTC
>NZ_CAINTR010000203.1 GCF_903853455.1 uncultured Magnetospirillum sp. | reverse complement strand
TCCGGTCCGAGCGAAACGGAATCCCAGTTTAGGCTGAGGGTGTAGCATAATCCAGCGTCCTATCTTCTGTTTAATAGGACAAACCTTTACCATCGAGGCGGCGCGGGCGGGAGAGGCCGGCAAGGGTTTTGCCGTGGTGGCCAACGAGGTCAAGCATCTGGCCAACCAGACCGCCAAGGCCACCGACGAGATCGCCAGCCAGATCGCGTCGATCCAATCCACCACCTCGGATGCGGTGGGGGCCATTGAGGATATTGGCCGGACTATCGGCCGCATGGACGAGATCGCCTCTTCCATCGCCGCCGCGGTCGATCAGCAGGGCGCGGCGACCCAGGAAATCGCCCGCAACGTCCACGATGCCGCCACGGGGGCTCAAAGCGTTTCCAGTCATATCGTGTCGGTGAATCGGACGGCCGAGGAGGCCGGGACCGCCGCGCGTCAGATGCTGGAGGCTGCCGACGGACTGGCACGCCAGTCCGATGTCCTGCGGGGTGACGTGGATCAGTTCCTGGTCGAAGTCCGCGCCATGTAATCCCAAGCCTCGATGGGGACGACTCATCGAGGCTTGACGGGCCTCAAGGTGGATATGGGGCCGGGCGCGCATGGTCTGGTGGTCTTTGACCTGAGGACTATGATCCATGGCCACCATCCAATTGCAGGACCCCGTCTATAAAGGAGACCAAGGGCCGGTCTTCTTCGCCGCCGGATTTCGTCCGTTCTTCTTGTTCGCGGCGGTTCAGGCGGTGGTCATGCTGCCGCTCTGGCTGGCGACCTTCCTGGGGCTTTTGCCGATGGGAGCAAACTGGAATCCGGTAGTCTGGCACGCTCATTCCATGGTGTTCGGGTTTGCCGGCGCCGCCATCGGCGGCTTCCTGCTGACGGCGGTTCCCAGTTGGACCAACTCCCATCATGTCTCCGGCCGTCCGCTGGCCGTCCTGTTCGCGCTCTGGCTGGCCGGCCGGGTGGCGACGGGCCTTGCCGGAACCTTGCCGCCCATGGTGGTGGCGGCGGTCGACCTTGCCTATCTGCCGCTGCTGGCGGTGTTGCTGGCCAAGCCGCTGGTCGAAGCCGGGAAATGGCGCAACATCGCCTTCCTGCCCATCCTCGGGGTACTGTGGCTGGCGGATTTGTGCGTGCATCTGGAAGCGCTGACCGGCCATCCCACCGGCCTCAAGGGTGTCTATCTCGGCATTTTCGTGGTTCTGCTGATGATCGTCATCGTCGGCGGCCGCATTGTTCCGTCCTTTACTCAGAACTGGCTGCGGATGCAGGGGCGTCCGGTGGAGATGACTCCGATCGGCTGGATCGAGAAGGGCGGCGCGGCGGTGAGTCTGGTCCTGGCGGCGCTGGCCCAATTGGTGCTGCCGTCCACCGCCATGGCCGGCGGGTTGGCCCTGGTCGCGGCGGCTATCCACGGTACCCGCCTGTCGCGCTGGCATGGGCTAAAGACTCTCGGCAACCCCATCCTGGCGGTATTGCATGTGGGGTATGGCTGGATGGTGCTGGGCTTCGCCCTGCTGGGGCTGTCGGCGTTCACCGACGTGCTGCCGGCGTCGGCGGCGGTTCACGCCCTGACCGCCGGGTCCATCGGCACCATGGTGATCGGCGTGATGAGCCGGGCGGCGCTGGGCCATTCCGGGCGGCCGCTGGAATTGTCTCCGGCGACGGTGGTAGCCTATGGGCTGATCTCGCTGGGCGCCATCCTTCGGGTGGCGGCGCCGGTGCTTCCGGAGGCCATGGTGCCGCTGACCCTGGCCGGCGGGATCGCCTGGACCACAGGGTGGCTGGTCTATGTGGTGGTCTATTTTCCGGTCTGCACCCAGCCGCGCGCCGATGGCCGCCCCGGCTGAAGAGTGAGGGAGTTGGCGCCGATGATCGTGTTGTTTACCGATTTTGGCGCCAACGGTCCCTATCTCGGGCAGATGGAGATGGCGATCCGGCGGATCGCTCCTTCCGCGGTGGTGGTCAACCTGTTGGCGGACGCGCCGAGTTTCGACCCGCGCGCTTCGGCCTATCTGCTGGCGGCCCTGACGGTGGAGGTGCCGGAAGGGGCGGTTGTTCTCGGCGTGGTCGATCCCGGCGTCGGCGGTCCAAGGCGGCCCATGGTCGCGCGGGTGGATGGACGTTGGTTGGTGGGGCCGGACAACGGCTTGTTCGAACTGCTGCTGCGTCGCGGCAGCCAGATAGAGACCTGGGAGATCGTCTGGCGTCCGGACCGCCTGTCCGCGACCTTTCACGGACGCGACCTGTTCGCCCCAGTGGCGGCGCGGTTAGCCAGCGGCCAGGCGCTGGACCAGATGGGGTTGCGGAGGATCGAACCGCCGCGCCGCCCAGACTGGCCGGATGACTTGGCCTCCATCATTTATACAGATTATTACGGTAATGCTTGGACAGGATTACGGGCGGCAGCGGTATCCGGCGATTGGATCATGGTCGGCGGCCAGCGTCTGGGCCGCGCCAGGACTTTTGGAGATGTCGCCGTGGGAAGCGCCTTCTGGTACGAGAATTCCTGCGGGCTGCTGGAAGTCGCCGTCAATGGAGGACGGGCGGATCGCCTCGGCGGAATCGAACTGGGAACAGCCGTTACAATTTGATCCGTTTTTTCACTTATTTTTTTACGCTTGTGTGACCAAATGCATACGAGCGTCGGCTGCGATGCGTCTACTCTGCTGGCGGACATTCAGACGGAGCGTTGATTGATGGGGTATAAGGTGAAGTTTTGGGGGGTGCGGGGAAGCATCGCCTGTCCTTCGCCCGACCATGTGGTTTACGGCGGCAACACCAGCTGCATCGCCGTGACGACCGATGCCGGGATTGTGATTTTTGACGCCGGGACCGGGATCCGCTCGCTCGGTCGCGACCTCATCCGTCAAGGCGTGATGGAAGCCCAACTCTTCTTCACCCACACCCATTGGGATCACATCAACGGCTTTCCCTTCTTCGCGCCGGCCTTCAATCCGGCGTTCAAGCTGCGCATTCACGGCGCCCGGCTGGAGGGGAATCCCAAGGGGATACAGCATGCGTTGTCCCATCAAATGGAGACGCCCAATTTCCCCGTTCCCTTGGCCGCCATGCAAGGCATCGCCTCGTACGAGGATTTCAATGTCGGCACCGTCTTTACCCCATATGACGGGGTGACGATCCGCACCGGCTTGCTCCGCCATCCCAACGGCGCCTGCGGCTATCGGATCGAGCATGGTGGTGTGGCGGTGGCGCATATCACCGACACCGAACACCGTCCCGGTCAGCCCGACGCCAATGTGGCGGCGCTGATCAAGGACGTCGACCTGATGATCTACGACAGCACCTACACCGACGACGAGTTCCCCGCCAAGGTCGGCTGGGGCCACTCCACTTGGCAAGAGGCGGTGCGGCTGGCGCGGGCCAACGGCGTCAAGCGGCTGGCGATCTTTCACCATGACCCCGACCATACCGACGACATGATGGCCAAGATCGAGGCCGAGGCGGCCCGGACCTGGGACGGGGCCATGGTCGCCCGCGACGGCATGGAACTGGTGCTGGGGTAAGTCTTTTTATTGTCCCTCAATCACCGGGCGGGGCCCCGGCCCCTTGGCTTTCGCGCCATGAGGCATTCTTCACCATCATCGCGGATAGATGTGGATCTCGACCCGGCGGTTGATCGCCTGGTTCTCCGGGTAAGGCTTGCCGGAATCGCTGTGGTTGGGCACACGGGGGGCGGTGTCGGCCAAAGCGGCGATCTTCATGCGTGACTGGCCGACGCCGAGTTCGGACAGCAGTCTGAGGGTCGAGAGGGCGCGGGCGGCGGACAGGTCCCAATTGGTCGGGAACTGCTGGGTGTGCACCTGGGTGTCGTCGGTGTGGCCCTGGATCTCGACCTGATAGTTCTCGAAGCGCTTTTGGGCGAGCGTTCCGGCGATTTCCTTGATCAGCGGCAGGATCTCGGGGCGGATATCGGCCAAGCCCGGCTTGAACATGGCGCCGCTGGCCAGATTGAGGACGATGCCCTTGTCATCCTTGCCCACATCGACGCTGTCCTCGACGCCGGCACCGGCGATCTGGCCCAGTATTTCACTCTTCATATCCTGAAGCGGCTTGGTGACCTCGCGGTTTCCCACATCCTTGGCCATGCCGGCCTGGACCTCTTCGTACTTGCCGGCGTCGATCTTGGACATGGAGACCAGGATGATGAAGAACGCCATGATCAAGGTGATCATGTCGGCGTAGGACAACAGCCAGTCCTCGGTCGCTTCCTTGTTTTGCTTGGCGAACTTGCTCATGGCGGCGCCCTTCTACTTCTTCGGCGCTTTGTCGATGTCGAAGTGGATGGCCGGGTCGAGGTAGCTGTTCATGGCATCCTGGATGAACCTGGGGTTGCGGCGATCAGCCAGCAGCGCCAAGCCTTCGGCAACCAGCAGGTTGCGGAAACGGATGATGGATTCGCGCTGGTGCGCTTTCTCGGCCGCCGGCATCAGGATCAGGCGGGCGAACAGCACGCCGTACAGGGTGCCGAGCAGGCCGACCGCCATGCCGGGACCGAGCTTGG
Organism: uncultured Magnetospirillum sp.; assembly: GCF_903853455.1. Taxonomy (GTDB): domain Bacteria; phylum Pseudomonadota; class Alphaproteobacteria; order Rhodospirillales; family Magnetospirillaceae; genus Phaeospirillum. The sequence goes on along the minus strand of NZ_CAINTR010000203.1, from coordinate 23,341 downwards.
ATGGGTCGGTTCCCATGTTGTCGAGCATGATCACCAGGCCGACCAGGGTGGCCATCATGCCGAAGGCCGGCGCGTTGCTGGCCATGTATTTGAGGATTTCCACCGACACGGTATGGCGTTGGAAGGTGGTTTCGATCTGGTTTTCCAGAAGCTGGCGCACTTCGGCACCGGTATAGCCGGAAATCACCAGGTTGACGCCGAATCCGAGGAAGGCGTCCTGGCCCTTGATGCTCTTGGAATCGGATTCCAAGGCCTGGATGCCGCTCTTTTGCACCAGATAGCCCCAGCGGATGACGCGGGCGACTTCGTTGGTCAGCATGCCGCGTGCCATCTTCGGCGAGAAGAAGATGGCGCTGATGTTGCCCAGCGCCTGTTTGACGTAGCGGGCCTCGAAGCCGACATGGGTGGCGGCCAGGGTGCCGCCCACCACCATCAGAAAGCCGGTGAGGTGGAGGAATATCTTGAAGTTGGTGGTCGACTCGACGATCGCGCCAAGGAACAACAACAGGCTGAGGGTGAACGCGACGATTGTTGGCAGCGACATTTCAGCCCGGTCCCCACTGGCTCATGACGTATTTGCGATTTCGCGACCGCACGCCGCCATCTTGGGGCAAGTCGGGGCCGGCGGCAACACCTACGGAATGTCAGGGATTGGGATCGGGGCCGGTCGGCGGTTCCTTGTGCAGATCCAGCTCCACTTCGACGATGTCGCCATCGATGGTGCGGGTGGGCACGAAACCCAGGTGTTGGACGAAAGTCAGCATGCGGGGGTTCTCCCGCAGCACCTGCCCGGCGATGGCGTGGGTCCCGCGCGAGCGGCAATAGTCGATCATCTTGACCAGCAGACGCTTGCCCAGGCCCGATCCCTTGAGGTCGGAGCGGACGACGATGGCGAACTCGGCCTTTTCATTGTCGGGATCGGTGACGGTGCGGACGACGCCCAGCGTCTCCTTGCCGTCGGGACCATCGATCTCGGCGACGAACGCCATCTCGCGGTCATAGTCGATCTGGGTGAGGCGCGCCATTTCGGAGTGGGGCAGCTCGTGCACCAGACCGAAGAAGCGGAAGCGGATATCCTCGGGCGTCAGCTTGGAGACGAAGACGTGGTGATTGGGTTCGTCCTCGGGGCGAATGGGGCGCAGCAGCGTCTTGCGCCCGTCGGTCAGGGTGAACCATTCCTCCAGCTTCTTGGGATAGGGCCGGATGGCGAGGCGCGCGGCGTCGTGGCGGTCGGCGGCGACGGTCATGCGGGCATCCAGCACCAGGACGCCTTGCGAATTGGCGAAGAGCGGGTTGATGTCCAGTTCGACGATCTCGGGAAAATCCACCACCAGCTGCGACAGCTGGACCAGGGTCAATTCCACCGCCTGCCGGTTGATGGGCGGGCGTCCGCGATAGCCTTCCATCAGGCGCGACACGCGGGTGCGCGATATCACTTCGGAAGCCAGGTTCATATTCAGCGGCGGCAGGCCCATGGCGCGGTCGGCGATGATCTCGACCGCGACGCCACCTTGGCCGAACATGAGGACCGGGCCGAACACCGGATCGGTGGCGACGCCGACGATCAGTTCCAAAGCGCCGGAACGGCGCGCCATGGTCTGGACCGTGAAGCCGTCGATCCGCGCCTCGGGATAGATGGACTTGACCCGCTCCAACATGCTGTGGGCGGCCTTTTCCACCTCGAAGGCGCCGTGCAGGTTCAGCATCACGCCGCCCACATCCGATTTGTGGCTGATGTCGGCAGACAGAATCTTGAGCGCCACCGGGTCCTTCATGGCCATGGCGATGCGGCCGGCCATGGCCGGGGTGGCGGCGACATGGGTTTCCACCGTGGGGATGCCGTAGGCTTCCAGCACCGCCTTGGCCTCGGGCTCGTTCAGGGTGCCGCCGCCCTTGGCCAGCGCCGCGTCGATCAGGAAGCGGGCCCGCTTGGTGTCGGGGACGAAGTCGGTGGGCGCCGAGGCCGGCACTTCCATCAGCAATTCCTGGTTCTTGCGGTACTGAATCAGGTGCATGAAGGCCTGGATGGCGGCGTGAGGCGTGTCGTAGGAGGGGATGCCGGCACCGCTGAACAGGTGGCGCGCATGGGTGACGGCTTCGGCGCCGACCCAACAGGTCATCACATTGGCGCGGGGGTGGTCCTTGCCGCTTTTGATCACCGCGACCGCCGCTTCCGAAGGGTCGGAGATGGCGGTGGGCGCATGCATCACCAGGACGGCATCGACCGCCTTGCACTCGGTCAGGATGTTGAGAGCCTTGACGTAGCGGTCGCCGTCGGCGTCGCCGACGATGTCCACCGGATTGCCGTGGGACCAGTTCTTGGGCAGGACGGCGTTCAGTTTCTCGATCACGTCGTCGGGCAACTGGGCCAACTCGCCCCCCAGTTCCGACAGATCGTCCGCCGCGATGACGCCGATGCCGCCGCCATTGGTCAGGATGGCCAGGCGCTTGCCCTTCATCGGCCGTGACCGGGCCAGGGTCTCGACCGCGCCGAAAATCTCCTCGATGTCGCGCACCCGCAGCATGCCGGCGCGGCGCATGGCGGCGTCGAACACCAGATCCGACCCAGCCAGCGCTCCGGTATGGGAGGCGGCGGCGCGGGCGCCCTCTCGCGAGCGGCCGGCCTTGATGGCGAGAACCGGCTTGTTGCGGGCGGCGGCGCGGGCAGCCGACATGAAGTTGCGGCGCTCGTGGATGCTCTCGACATAGAGCAGGATCGCCCGTGTCATGGGATCGCTGCCGAGATAGTCGAGGACATCGCCGAAATCCACGCCCTCGGTGTCGCCGAGATGGATGAAGTGGGAGAAGCCGATTTCCTTGGAGCGGGCCCAATCCAGCACGGCCGTGCACAGCGCCCCCGACTGGGACACGAAGGCCAGCTTGCCGGGCAGGGCGCCGGCATGGGCGTAACTGGCGTTCAGCCCGATGCTGGGCACCAGGATTCCCATGCTGTTGGGCCCCAGCAGCCGCATGTCGTGGAGGCGGGCCGCCGCCAGCGCCTGTTCCAGGACGGTTTTGCCGTCCTCTGCGACCGCGTCGTGCAATCCGGAACTCATGATGCAGGCGGCCTTGGTGCCTTGCTCGCCCAAAGTCCGCAGGATGCCGGGGATGCTCGCCAACTGCGGCGTGCAGATCAGGGCGAGGTCGGGCGCCTGCGGCAAACAGGCGACATCGGGATAGGCCAGGACGCCGGCGACCGAGGGATGTTCCGAGGTGACCGGCATCACCGGACCGGCGAACTCCGCCTTAAGCAGATTGCGCATCACCACCGCGCCGATACTCTTCGGCTTGGTGGACGCACCGATTACGGCAACCGACTGGGGGCGGAACAAGGCTTTAAGATTGCGGGTACTCATGCTTATCCCCGGATGACTGGCCGTAAGGTGGCTTCCGCTGGGAGAGTAATCCTCTCTGTTGTGCGCCGCAACATCCGCAAGCGATCAGCCCCTCATGCGGTAGACCATACGCCTCTCCCCGGCAGAGTCATCAAGCCGTCATTGTACCGCACGCGGTTGGGGGGTATATTTTGCAACGCAATATGTAAGAGTTAGATGGTATCGAGGGGTTCGATCCTGACGCTTAGGTCCCTAAATGTCAGGTGAATCGGCCCGCCAACGGATTGAATAGCGGAAACAGATCTAACCTTTGCGGTGAACGCAGATGTTGGATTTTTTCCACGTCAGGGAGCCCAGCATGGTCGAGATGATGCATAACCGGACATTCGCCGAGATCAAGATCGGTGATTCGGCGACACTGACGCGGACTTGCAGCATGAAGGATGTCGAGCTGTTCGGCGTCGCGACCGGGGATCTCAATCCCACCCATTACAGCGCCGAAAGCGCCGAGAGGTTCGCCAATCACCGCAAGGTGGTGGCGCACAGCATGTGGGGCGGGTCGCTGCTGTCGGCTCTGCTGGGCAATGAGCTGCCGGGGCCGGGCACCGTCTATCGCAGCCAGGATATCGAGTTCAAGACTCCGGTCGAGGTGGGCGACACCGTCACGGTGACCGTCACGGTCAGCGAAAAGACGGCCCCCGCAGACGTGGTGCTGGATTGTCGGGCGGAGAACCAGAAGGGCGAAACCCTGTTCACCGGTCGTGCCCGAGTGCAGGCGCCGCTGGAAAAGGTCATCCAGCCCCGCATGGAGCTTCAGGAGGTGGCGTTGCGCCGCCGCCATCACGTCTTCGAGGACATCATCGCCCGCTGTGCCGATCTGGCGCCGATCTCGGTGGCGGTCTGCCATCCCTGCGATCAGGTCTCGCTGGAGGGCCCGGTGGAGGCGGCCCGTCTGGGGCTGATCGATCCGATCCTGATCGGGCCGGAAGCCAAGATCCGCTCGGTCGCCAAGGAATTCGGCTTCGACCTCACCGGCTTGCGCATCGTCGATACCGCCCACAGCCATGAATCGGCCGAGAAGGCGGTGGCCATGTGCCGGTCGGGCGAGACCGAAGCCCTGATGAAGGGCTCCTTGCACACCGACGAGATGATGCACGAGGTGGCGTCGCGCGACAAAGGCCTGCGGACCGCCCGGCGGATCAGCCACGTTTTCGTGATGGACGTGCCGACCTATCCGCGCACCCTGTTGATCACCGACGCCGCCATCAACATCTACCCCACCCTCGAGGACAAGGCGGACATTCTCCAGAACGCCATCGAGTTGGCCCATGTGCTGGGTGTCGAGCTGCCCAAGGTGGCGATTCTGTCGGCGGTGGAGACGGTCTACCCCAAGATCAACTCGACCATCGAGGCGGCGGCGCTGTGCAAGATGGCCGATCGCGGCCAGATCACCGGCGCCCTGCTGGACGGTCCGCTGGCCTTCGACAACGCCATCAACGAGGAAGCCGCCCGGATCAAGAAGATCAACTCGCCGGTGGCGGGGCGTGCCGATATCCTGTTGGTTCCCGATCTGGAGGCCGGCAACATGTTGGCCAAGCAGTTGTCCTATCTGGCGGAAGCCGATGCCGCCGGCATCGTTCTCGGCGCGCGGGTTCCGATCGTGCTGACCAGCCGTGCCGACAGCGCCAAGGCGCGGCTGGCGTCCTGCGCCGTGGCGGTTCTGTTCGCCCATGCGCGGCGCGCCAAGGGCGGGGTCGCGGCGGGCTGATAAAAGTGCCGGAAATGGATTGCCATTTCCGGCCGTTGGTATCTGAAATTTCAACAGGATAGGGAACCAATTCATGCGCGACGGCATTCTTGTCATCAACGCCGGCTCCTCCAGCATCAAGTTCTCGCTGTATATCTCCAATGGCGACGAGAAGCCGATGCTGTCCTGCAAGGGGCAGGTGGAGGGCATCAGTGTCGCTCCCCATTTCATCGCCAAGTCGCCCCATGGCAGCATCCTCAACGAGCAGCGCTGGCCGGACCAGCCGAACATGAGCCATGCGGCGCTGTTCAAGTACATGATCGACTGGATCGAGGCGCAACTGGGCGACGTGGAACTGAAGGCGGCGGGACATCGCGTCGTCCATGGCGGCTCGCAGTATTCCCAGCCGCTGCTGGTCAACGACGACCTGATGGTGGAACTGGAGCGTCTGGTTCCGCTGGCGCCGTTGCACCAGCCGCACAATCTGGCGCCCATCCGGGCTTTGACCGAGGTGCATCCGGGCCTGTTGCAGGTGGCTTGTTTCGACACCGCCTTCCACCGCTCCAATCCCTGGACGGCCCAAAGCTTCGCCCTGCCGCGCAAGCTCACCGGCGAGGGCGTCAAGCGCTATGGCTTCCATGGCCTGTCCTACGAATATATCGCCCGCCAGCTGCGTCAGATCTCGCCGGCGGTGGCCCGGAGCAAGGTGGTGGTGTGCCATCTCGGCTCCGGCGCGTCCATGTGCGCCATCCATGAAGGCAAGAGCGTCGCCAGCACCATGGGCTTCACCGCCCTCGACGGTTTGCCCATGGGCACCCGCACCGGCACCCTCGACGCCGGCGTCGTGCTGTACCTATTGCAGCAGAAGGGGATGACTCCCAAGGAGATCGAGGACCTGCTGTACAAGCAGTCCGGTCTGCTCGGCGTGTCGGGCGTCAGCAACGACATGCGGGTGTTGCTGGAAAGCTCCGAGCCGCACGCCGCCGAGGCGGTCGAGCTGTTCGTCTATCGCATCTCGCGCGAACTGGGTTCGCTGTCGGCGGCCATGGGCGGCATCGACGCCCTGGTCTTCACCGCCGGCATCGGCGAGTACTCGTCGCAGGTGCGCGCCAAGGTCTGCGCCCACGCCGAGTGGCTGGGGCTCGAGATCGACGAGGAAGCCAACGACCGCAATGCCCAGTTGATCAGCTCCCTCGACAGCGCGGTTTCGGTCTGGGTGGTTCCCACCGACGAGGAAATGATGATCGCCAAGCATACCCGCGAGGTGCTGCGGAGCATCAAGTAGTCGTTGTTCTGGTCAACAGCGCCGGGAACGGGCAGACTGGAACCTGAATGGGACAGCGCGGGGACCAGCAGGCATGCGGAAGTTAAAGATCGTCATCGGGAATCACGCCGTCGAGGTTCAGTTGTATGACACCCCGACGGCCGATGCCATCCTTGCCGCGGCGCCGTTCGAGGCACGCGCCACCATTTGGCCGGGTGAAGTCTACTTTCAGGCGCCGGTTCATGTGGAACGCGAGGAGGCGGCGCGCGACGTGGTCGAGTCCGGCGAACTGGCGTTCCGCATCGAGGGCGAAGTCATCATCATGGGCTACGGCCCCACGCCGTGTTCGGAGGGCGACGAAATCCGCTTCGCCAGTCAGGCCAACATCTGGGGCCGTACCGACGCGGATCTGGTCGGTCTTCTGGCGGATGTGGAGGCTGGTCAGCTGGTCCGGGTCGAATCGGTGGAATAGGGTTTCATGCGCAGACTGTTTATTGTGTCCTTGATCGCCGCCTTGTCCTTTGGCCTGGCCGGCTGCGCCATCGTCGATCTGGCAGCTCATACGGTGAAGGCAGTGGAGAAGAACCAGCGCGACGGAGGCTCTCCGGCCTCGTCGTCCTCCCAGGCGTCCGCGTCGCGGCCGGCTGCGTCCTCCGCCACCGCGGCGGCCGAGCCCGAGGAACCGTCGCCACCGCAAAGCGCACCTCTGCCGCGCCGCAGTACGGTGACGGCGGAAGAACTGCCGCCGAGGTGATTATACCGCGATCTGCTTCTTGACCATCTGGTCGATCAGCTTGCCCTGAACCAGGGTGATGCCGAGCTGGCGGGCGAGGCGGATGGATTCCGACTTGTCGCAACGGCCCAGGATGAACTGGGTCTTGCCGGTGTCGGCGATGCGCTCGGCCAGCGCCTGGGTGGCCGGCTCGTTCAGATTGGCGGCGTCGTGGTTCCAGAACAGCTTGGCGTAGCGGCAACCCAGGCCGTTGAGGTCGAGATGGGGCAGCGACAGCACGTCCAGTCCATCGATGCAGACCGCGTAGCCTTTGTCCACCAGAGCGGGAATGATGGCGTAGTAGGTGCGGATGTTCTCGATCAAGTCGTTCTTGTTGATCTCGAAGGTGACCTGGGCGCGCTGGGGAGGCGCCAGGTTGGAGTCGAAGGCTTTGAACGTCTCGGAATCCAGAACCGCCAGGTTGATGTTGATGCTGAAGCGCCGCCGCGACGCCATCTGATCCGACTTGGTCAGCACCCGCAACACCGCCCCGTCCAGATCCTCGGTCAGATCGTTGAACAGCCAGCGCCGCGACGCCAGTTTGACGCCGGGGCAGAACGCGTCTTCCAGCGCCTTGATGGAGACGTAGAACTCCCACGACACCGGGGCCGGCTTGGCGTCGGCCAGGCTGTAGATCGGCTGGCTCAGCAGCATGGACGACAGATCGGCATTCTTGAGCGTGGTCTTGAGGCGGCCGAGAAGGGCGGCGTCCACGTCGCGGAACTCGGCCTGATCTCCTCCGGCCGGCGGCGCCACGGTCAATCCGGCGGCAGCTTCGGCGAAGTCGATCAGCGGCCGGCCATCCACCGGAATGTCGAAGACGGTATGAAACTCATAGCGGCCATAGGCGTTGGCGCTTTGCGGCGAGGCGTCGCCGAAGGCCGTCTGCAACCGTCCCGCCATCTCGGTCAGGACCGATTTGGCGACGTTGCGGCAGACATAGACGATGTCGAAATTGCGCAGCAGGAACAGCGCGCCCGTGGGAATCTTGCGGTTGGCCTCGTTGATGATCGCGATGGCCCGCGACAGGTTGTCGCGGTTGCGCAATTGCGGTTTCAGGGTCGAGATGTGGACGTGGAGGGCCTTGAGACCGGTGGGGTCCTTGGCGAGCTGGCGAATATGGGCGAGAAAGCGGGAATTCTGATCCGACATGTCCGGGATCGCCTCTGACGGCATTTTGCAGTGCACCTAACTATAGGCAGTGGTGCGCCGCCTGACAAACCACGAACCGTGTCATCCTGCGCCGTCACACTTGGTCAGATTGGCGGTATTCGATCTTTCCAGCGGTTCTTTGGGCGGATTGACGGCCCCCGACGGTGACAGTTTGCGCCAGGGCGTGGCGAGGGCTATAACCCGCCTGGACAATGCAATGCAGGCTGGAGATCCGGGTGGGCCGTAAAGACGTCAGACGGATGCTGATGGGGCACAAGCGGCCCCTGTGGGAACGGCCCTGGGTGTTGGTGGCGCTGATGGTCGGCGTCCTCGGGCTGGGCCTTGCCGTCGGTGTCGGCGTCGGCCGTTGGAGTGGCAAGGGCAAGCCGGCCGGCGCGCCGGTGGTGATGGAACAGGCCCCGGCGCCGGTCTTCACGCCGGCTTCGCCGCGCGACGAGCCCGCCAATGACGAGGCCGACGACAGCCGTCCCCTGATCCAGCCGCCGCCGCCGCGCCCCGATCCCGGCTCGTCCGAGGCGCTGGAGCTGGGGCATGCCTCCGATGTGGCGTCCATGCCGCCGCCGCCGATCCCGCAGGCGCAGCCTCCCGCCCGGCTGCCTCCCGCCGGGGCGGCGGTCTGGTTGCGCAATGCCTTGCCGCCTGCCAAAACCGGCGGCCACCCGATGATCGCCATCATCATCGACGACCTGGGAATCGACCGGAAGCGCAGCGAGCGGGTTGCCGCCCTCAAGGGGCCGTTGACGCTGTCCTACATGACCTATGCCGACGACCTGACCCGCCAGACCCATGATGCGCGGGCCCATGGTCACGAGTTGATGGTCCACGTGCCCATGCAGCCCGAGAGCTCGACCTTCGATCCGGGACCGGAAGTCCTGGAGGTCGGCCAATCGCCCGAGGAGATCCGGCGACGGCTGGAGTGGGGGCTGTCCCGCTTCGACGGCTATATCGGTATCAACAATCACATGGGCAGCCGCTTCACCTCCGAGGCCTCCGGCATGCGGGTGGTGATGGCGGAATTGCGGCGGCGAGGCCTGGCCTTCGTCGATTCGGTGACGTCGGAGCACAGCGTGGGGGCGGATGTGGCGCGTCAGTTCGGCGTGCCCTTCGCCACCCGGCACATCTTTCTCGACAATGCCCTGGGGGTGACCTATGTCCGCGCCCAGTTGGACAAGGTCGAGGCCCATGCCCGCAAATACGGCTTCGCCGTCGCCATCGGCCATCCCCATGACGGCACCATCGAGGCCCTGGCCGGTTGGGTGCCGGGTCTGCAGGCGCGAGGATTCGTGCTGGTACCGGTCTCCACCATCATCCGTATGTCGCCCAACGGGTAACATTCCATATTCCTTGACCTTTCCCCGGTGGGAAGGTTCATCATGGCGGCCAATACCCGTTCCTGATGGAGAAATGCCATGGCGACCACCTATACTGTTACCGGCATGACCTGCGGCGGTTGCGCCCGTTCGGTCGAGGCGGCGATCAAAGCCGTCGCCGCCGACGCCAAGGTCGAGGTCGACCTGGGCAAGGCGGCGGTGACCGTCGACGGCGCCACCGAGGCGCAGGTCAAGCAAGCCGTCGACGAGGCCGGTTTCGGCTTCCAAGGCAAGGCCTGATCAAACAACGGGAGTACCGTTCATGCCCGTCACCTTCGCCGTTTGGTTCGTCGTCGCCATCGTGGTCGTCATCATCCTGGCGAAATCCGTCTGCATCGTGCCGCAAACCCAGCGGGGGGTGGTCCTGACCTTGGGGCGCTACACCGGCACCCGCGAGCCGGGACTGCGGCTGGTGATCCCGTTCGTCCAGTCGCTGATCCCGGTGGATGTGCGCCTTGCCGTGATGGAGGTTCCCGACCAGGACGTCATCAGCAAGGACAACGTGTCGGTCAAGGTGACGGCGGTGGTCTATTACCGCGTCGTCAACGCCATGAAGGCGGTGCTGGAAGTGGCCAATTACCGCGAGGCGGTGAGCCAACTGGCCCAGATCACCACCCGCTCGACCCTGGGGTCCCACACTCTCGACCAGTTGCTGGGGCAGCAGGAGGATCTCAAGCAGGCCATCCGGCAAATTCTCGACGAGCGCACCGAATCCTGGGGTGTCGAGGTCCAGAATGTCGAGATCCGCAGCGTCGATCTCGATCCCAATATGATCCGCGCCATGGGGCAGGAGGCCGAGGCTGAGCGCGGCCGCCGCGCCCGCATCATCACCGCCCAGGGTGAGTTCGAGGCGGCGACCAAGCTGGCCGAAGCCGCCCAGTTGATGGAGGGCCGGCCCGGCGCCATGCTGCTGCGCTATCTGGCGACTCTCAAGGACATCGCGGTGGAGCACAACTCCACCATCATCTTCCCGATTCCGTCGGACATCATGGCCCCGGCGGCCCAGGGGCTGAACGCGGTGGTCAACAAACCGGTGGCCGACGCGGTGACCAAGGGCTGAGGATTGGGCGGCTACTGCTTATTGAGCGTGTAGTCGATGGCGTCCTCGGCGGCGCGGACCAGGGCGCGGGCCTTGTTCATGCATTCTTCATGCTCGGACAGCGGCACCGAATCGGCGACGATGCCGGCGCCGGCCTGGACATACATGGTGCCGTCCTTGACCAGGGTGGTGCGCAGCGCGATGCAGGTGTCCATGTTGCCGTTGCCGTCGAAATAGCCGATGGCGCCGGCGTAGAACGAGCGGCGCTCGGTCTCCAACTCGTCGATGATCTCCATGGCCCGGATCTTGGGAGCGCCGGAGGTGGTGCCGGCGGGGAAGCCGGCCATCAGGGCATCCATGGCGTCACAGCCTTCGCGGATCTTGCCCTCCACGTTGGAGACGATGTGCATGACGTGGGAGTAGTACTCCACCGTCATCTTCTTGGTGACCGAGACCGAACCGATGGCGGCGACGCGGCCGACATCGTTGCGCCCCAGATCCAGCAGCATCAGATGTTCGGCCAGTTCCTTGGGGTCGGCCAGCAGGTCGGCGGCCAGTTCGTCGTCCTCGGCCGGGGTCTTGCCGCGCCGCCTGGTGCCGGCGATGGGGCGGATGGTGACCTTGTCGTCGCGCAGCCGCACCAGGATTTCCGGGCTGGAGCCAACCAGCTGGAACCCGCCGAAATCCAGGAAGAACAGGAACGGACTGGGATTGAGCCGCCGCAACGAACGATACAAGGAGAAGGGCGGTAGCTTGAACGGAACCGCGAGGCGCTGGGACAGCACCACCTGGAAGATGTCGCCGGCGGCGATGTATTCCTGGGCCTTCTCCACCATGCGGCAATAATGCTCGGGCGAGACTCCCGGTACCGGAATGGGTTGGTGCTCGGCCCGCGATGAGCCGGCCTCGCTGTGCGGCAGGGGGCATTCCAGCGCCTCGACCACATGCTCCAGCCGTTCGCAGGCCAGATCCCAGGCGGTCTGGGCATCGACACCGGGGCGCGGCCACACCGAGGTCACTGCCGTCAAGGTGCCGTTGACGTTGTCGAACACCGCCATGATGGTCGGGCGCATGAAGATGCCGTCGGGCACCTTGATGAGGTCGGGGTTGCCGTCGGGCAGCTTTTCCACCAGCCGGACCATGTCGTAGCTCATATAGCCGATCACGCCGGCCGACATGGGGGGCAGGTGTGGCGGGACGTCGATGCTGCACTCGGCGATCAGCGCCCGCAGCGAGTCCAACGCTCCCGAGGCTTCCGCCACCGGGCAGGGGGCGAAGTCGCTGGGCTTGGAGCGCACATTGCGGTTGATCCAGGCCCGGTTGCCCTCGCACTTCCACATCAGGTCCGGCTTCATGCCGAGAATGGAATAGCGCCCGCGCACCGCGCCGCCCTCCACCGATTCCAGCAGGAAGGCGTTGGGCTGGCCGTTGGCCAGCTTCAGGAACGCGGAAACCGGTGTTTCCAGGTCAGCGACCAAAATCCGCCAGACCACTTGCGGCTTGCCCGATTCATAGGTCGCGGCAAAGCTGGAATAGTCCGGTTGCAGGCTCATGATTACTCTTCACGGCTCAATTGGGGACGGTCGACCTTGACGCCGAACGAGACGTTCAGGGCCGCGATGTACTGATCGGTGATGTCGCTGGCCACGGTCTGCGACACCTTGCGACGGGATGCGTCGGCAATCGCGGGATTGGCGTTGGACTCGAAGGCGATCACCTTGTTCAGGCGGGCGATCAGGGTGCCGGTCTGCAAGCTGCCGGTGGCGACACCGCCGGGCTGGACCCGGAACAGTTCGGCCGCGACGGGAGCGGGCAGGACGGTGCCTTCGGTGGATTCGCGCGAGAACGGCTTGGAGACCTCGAGCTTGAGGCCGGCCGACTGGGCCACCGTCGCCGAGGCTTCACCGGCCTTGAGGCGTTCCGCCAGCTTTTCCGCCTTGTCGCGGGCGGCTTCGTGGCGCCGCTCGGCCTGCCAACTGGCGAGAACCTCGGCCTTGATGTCGGCCAGAACCTTGGGAGTCGGCGGCGTCACGCTATCGACGCGCAGCAGGAAATAGCCGTTGTTCTGAACTTCGGTCAGGGGGCTTTCGGTGTTCGGTTCGGTATGGAAGGCCACGTCGAGGAACTGGTCCGACTTGGGCAGGTCGGCGATGGGCTTGCCGGTGGCGCCGCGACCCTGGGCGTCGACAGTGGGGAACTTGGCCAGCTTGAGGTTGAAGGTCTTGGCGGCCTCTTCCAGGGTGGCGCCGCCGCCCAGGGCGTCTTCCACCTTGTTGGCCAGTTCGGACAGGCCGTCCAGGGCCTTTTCCCGACGCAGATCCTGCTCGATCTGCCCCTTGACCTCGGTCCAGGGGCGAACGCGGCCCGGCTGAATCTGGCTGACCTTGACCACATGCCATCCCAAGGCGGTCTTGACCGGCTGACCAGTGCCGCCGACGGGCAGCTTGAACACCGCCTCCGCCAGCCCCTCCGGGAGGTCGTGCTTTTCAATGAGGCCGAGGTCGATGACCTGGGTGTCCAGCACCTTGGCGATGGCGTCGATGTCCTTGCCCTGGGCGACCATGTCGGTGGCCTTGGCGGCGGCGGCCTGACCGTCCACCACGATCTGCGACACCTGACGGCGCTCGGCGGTGTTGAACTCGTCCTGCCGCTGCTGATAGGCCTCGCGCACCATGGTTTCGTCGATATCGACGGCACCGGCCACATCGCTGGGGCGCAGCAGCAAAACCGACAGCGCCCGGAATTCCGGCGCCATGAACCGGTTGGCATTGTCCTTGAAGTAGGACTCCAGGACCGCGGCGTCCGGAGCGGCGGGCAACGGCACGGAATCGTCGCGGACCACCATGGTCTCGGCGACCCGGCGCTCCTCGCGCCAACGCTGCAACGGATCCACCAGGGCGGCGGGGGCGGTCATGCCGGCGGCCAGGGTCTCGGCCATCTGGTTGCGGATCATGTTGGCGCGTTCGGAGCGCCAGAAGCTTTCCTCGGTGAAGCCGGCGCGGCTCAGGCGGCTGCGGAAAGTTTCGCGGTCGAACTGGCCGTTGAGGCCACGGAAGGCGGGATTGGCGGCCAACCGGCGCAAAATCGCTTCGTCGTTGGTGGCCAGCCCCAGCCCGCGAGCCGCTTCGTCGATCAGCGAACGGGTGATGATGGAATCGATGGTGCGGTCGAGCATGCCCATCTTGCGGGCGTCCTCCGCCGTCAGCTTGCCGCCGAACAGCGGCTGCAGGCGTTCGACCTCGCGCTTGAACTCGGCCATGACCTCGGGCGTGGTGACGCTGGTTTTGCCAACCTCGATGGCGGGGCCGCGCGAGACGCCGCCGCGCACCACGTCGCCGACGCCCCAGGCGACGAAGCTGAGGGTCAGCAGGGCGAACAGGAGCTTGACGACCCAGGTCTTGGAGGCTTTGCGAAATACGTCCAGCATCGGATTCAAACACACCCAGGAATTGAGGGAGACGGCGGCCCTCCCCCAACGGAACGCCGCCCTTTTTAGCAGCGCGCATAATAAGGGGGGGCAGGGAGGCGGGCAACCGGAAACATCCCGGCCATTCGCACCATGGAGGATGCGGTTGCGACGATGCTGTTTTTAGGAATCTTCTTGCGGCAAAACCTTACAATCTGCGTATATAATAAAAAACGTAGATAAGCTGGCCATAACATAAGCCGGCAGCCCAAAAACCGAGGGGGAGCCTCATGTCCGCCAAACCACTCTACATCATGCTGTGCTCGGGCGAGCACGAGAAGATCCAGCTAGCCGCCATGGTTTCGTCGGTGGCGGCGGTCTCGGACCGCCCGGTCGAAGTTTTCGTGACCATGAACGCCCTGTTGCCGTTCGAGAGGGGCAAGAGCCCCGAGGAGCGCTACCAGGGGGGCCATTTCCACGAATTGTTCGTGACCAAGAAAGTTCCCGACGCCATCGAGCTGTTCAGCCAGGGCAAGATGCTGGGGGACATGAAGATGTGGGCCTGTTCCCTGGTGCTCGATCTCAAGCACTGGGAGTGCGACACCCACTTGGCCGAGGATCTGTTCGACGGCCCCATGGGCCTGGCGAAGTTCCTCGCCGACGCCGAGAACGGCGAGATGATCACCATTTAAGACTTCACTTGGAAGGAACACCACCATGGCTGAACGCCAGAAGATCGATGCGCGTGGCGCGTTTTGCCCGGGACCTTTGATGGAACTGATCGCCGCCCTCAAACTCGGGGCGGTCGGGGACGAGGTCGATGTCTGGTCGTCCGACAAGGGCTCCGCCGCCGATATCCCCGCTTGGTGCGCCAAGGTCGGCCACGCGGTGGTGGAGACCAGCGAGCATGACGGTTATTGGAGCGTGGTCGTTCGTAAAGCAAAATAATCTAATATAAGACGGGGCGCCCCAAGGGCACCCCCCAAAGCCGCAAAGACGGCTTAAGACGCTAAATTATAGACCCAACACTCTCGTAGGGAGGGAGTTCATGTCCAAGACGATTCTGATCGTCGGTGGAGGCCTGTCCGGCACCATCGTCGCCAACGGTATTTGTCGCCAGATGGGGACTGAACTGCGCACGGGCGCACTCAGCATCACCATGCTGGGAACTTCGGAAACCCACATGTATCAGCCGGGTTTGCTGTATGTGCCGTTCGGGCGCATCCGCGAGGCCGAGCTGTTCCGTGACCAGCGTAAGGTGCTGGACAAGCGGGTCAATTTCTTCGTCGATCCCGCCAAGCATATCGACGTGGAGAAGAACCAGGTCACCACCGAAGGCGGCCGGACGTTCCGGTACGACTATCTGGTGCTGGCCACCGGCTCGCGCATCATGCCGCAGAACATCCCCGGCATGAAGGAGGGGGCGCACTGGTTCTACGATCTCGATGGCGCCCGTAAGCTGCGCGCGGCGCTCAACACCTTCCAGGGTGGCAAGATCGTCGTCAACGTCAACGCCCCGCACAAGTGTCCGGTGGCGCCGTTGGAAGTGGCGTTCATGCTGCACGATTTCCTTAAGGCCAAGGGCGTTTGGGACAAGACCGAGCTGACCTACACCTATCCCATCGGCCGACTGCACGCGCTGGAGCCGGTGGCCCACTGGGCCAAGCCCGAGTTCGAGAAGCTGGGCATCAAATACGAGACCTTCTTCAACACCGAAAGCGTCGATCCCGATAAGAAGACGCTGACCTCCATGGAAGGCAGCGTGCTGCCCTATGACCTGCTGATCACCATTCCGCCCCATCAGGGCGCCCAGGTGATCGACGATTCCGGGCTTGGCAAGGGCGGCTGGGTGCCGACCAACACCAAGACCCTGTATCGCGAGGGCTCGACCAATGTCTTCGTGGTCGGCGACACCACCAACATTCCCATCTCCAAGGCCGGCTCCACCGCTCACTTCGAGGCCGATGTCGCCATCGACAATCTGGTGTCGCTATGCCAGGAGGGCACCTTCGCCCGTGAATATGACGGCAAGGTGTTCTGCTTCGTCGAGACCGGTCTCGGGTCGGGCACCTATGTGTGGTTCAACTACACCACGCCGCCCAATCCCGGCCCGCCCTCGCAGATGATCCACTGGTTCAAGCTGGCCTATAACCGACTGTATTGGCTGTCGGCTCGCGGTCTGTTGTAGGGAGGGCGTCATGAGCGAGATTCCGAAGATCGACCAAATCACGCGAGACACCGAGGTGAGTGACATCTCCCGCCTTACCCAGGGCGTCCGCGACGCCTTGTCCGACAGCATGGTCGAGCGTCTGACCGGCACCGCCGGAAACGCTCTGGAGGTCGTCGACAAGCTGAACGAACCCGACGTCAAGGAGGGGCTGATGACTCTGCTCGACGCCGTCGGCAACATGCAGCGGACCGGCGTCCTGCAGACCATCATCGACACCCTCTATCTGATCCACGCCATGCGGTCGGCGGCGACCGACTCCATGGTGGACCGGGCCTTCGCCTTCATCGAGCACATGGCCAACAACCTCGGCACCGAGGATCTGGCCACCCTGGCTTCCGAGGCCAAGGGTGCCATGGAGGACGCCCTCGATTCCTGCAATATCCCCGGTGCCGGCGGTGGCCTGGTCGGCACCATGCGGATGCTGTCGCAGAAGGATACCCAGGAAGCCCTGCGCTTCATGCTGTCATTCTCGTGCGCGTTCAAAAAGCGGGCCGTGGTGCTGGCCAAGTGCCCGCAGGCCTGAGGACGGGGTAAGCGGGTAAAACGGCGGGGCGGAACCGGAAACGGTTCCGCCCCTTCTTTCTTGGTGCTATATGGCGTTTGGATCGATGGGAGGACATTCAACATGACCACACGACGCAAGCTGATCGCCGGCAATTGGAAGATGAACGGCCTCAAGGCCGATGGACTCGCCCTGGCCAAGGGGCTGGCCGACAAGTTGAAGGCTGGACCGGCTCCGGCTTGCGACCTGCTGGTCTGTCCGCCCTTCACCCTGATCGCGGCGGTGGTCGACGCCGTCGCCGGCTCGACCCTGGCGGTAGGGGGGCAGGATTGCCACGCCAAGACCAGCGGCGCCCATACCGGCGACACCTCGCCGGCCATGCTGGCCGACCTGGGTTGCGGCTATGCCATCGTCGGCCATTCCGAGCGCCGCACCGACCATGCCGAGAGTGATGCCGTGGTCAAGGCCAAGGCCACCGCGGCGCAAGCGGCCGGGTTGATTGCCATCGTCTGCATCGGCGAGACCCTGGCCCAGCGCGACGCCGGCCAGACCATGGACATCAACCGGTCGCAGTTGCTGGGCTCGCTGCCCGACGGCGCCACGCCCGAGAACACCGTCATCGCCTACGAGCCGGTCTGGGCCATCGGCACGGGCCGTGTCGCCACCCCCGCCCAGGCGCAGGAGGTTCACGCCGCCATCCGGGCCGAGCTGACCAAGAAGCTGGGAGGCGAAGCCGCCGCCAAGATGCGCATCCTCTACGGCGGCTCCATGAAGCCGGACAATGCCCGCGAATTGCTGGCCTTGCCCGATGTGGACGGTGGTCTGATCGGCGGCGCCAGCCTCAAGGTCGCCGACTTCTGGGGCATCGCCGAGAGTTGCTGAATCCGACGACCGAATGAAACTTTCATTCGGTCGGAGGCAAGCGCAAGGCGCGCCGCGGCCCGTGCCGCGTGAGCCAAGCACGCGGAGGCGTGCGCCCGGCGCTTGAGGGACTTTATTTCTAGGGATATCCGGTGGCGGGATGGAAGTTTGCACTAGCCATCCTTCGCCGCCGGGTCTAAAAACGCCTCCAACATTGTTTCTTCGCCCAGGTGCGGTTCCAAATCGGGACCCGCATTCGGGTGGCCAATTTCCGGTGATCTTTCCATGGACGTTTTTCCGATCATTCTCTCCATCC
Organism: uncultured Magnetospirillum sp.; assembly: GCF_903853455.1. Taxonomy (GTDB): domain Bacteria; phylum Pseudomonadota; class Alphaproteobacteria; order Rhodospirillales; family Magnetospirillaceae; genus Phaeospirillum. Next base: position 5,326 of record NZ_CAINTR010000203.1, on the reverse strand, counting down.
ACCTGATCGTCGCCATCGCTCTGGTGGGCGCGATCCTGTTGCAGCGGAGCGAGGGGGGCGCGCTCGGTATCGGCGGTGGCGCCGGTGGCGGGCTGATGACCGGCCGCGCGGCCGGCAATCTGCTGACCCGCACCACGGCGATCCTGGCGGGGTCGTTCTTCTTGACCAGCATGTCGCTGGCGCTGATCGCCAATACCCGGACCGGCGGCAGCTCGCCGTTCGACAAGATCAACGACGTGGCGCCGATCGCGGCGCCGGTCGAACCGGCGGTTCCTAGCGCGCCGATCTCGCGCTAGAACGACGGGGACGATCAAGGGAGCGGACCGGCATCTATGGGAAGCCGGCTCCGGCGTGTGGGGAACCCAATTCAAGGGCGAAGGTCAGATGACGCGTTTCATCTTCATCACCGGCGGCGTGGTTTCCTCTCTCGGCAAGGGATTGGCATCGGCGGCGTTGGGGGCGCTGTTGCAGGCGCGTGGATTCAAGGTCCGCCTGCGTAAGCTCGACCCCTATCTCAACGTCGATCCGGGCACCATGAGTCCGTATCAGCACGGCGAGGTCTATGTCACCGACGACGGTGCCGAGACCGACCTGGATCTGGGGCATTACGAGCGCTTCACCGGGGTGCCGTCGCGCAAGAGCGACAACATCACCACCGGGCGGATCTATTCCAACGTCATCGCCAAGGAGCGGCGCGGCGATTATCTGGGCGCCACGGTCCAGGTGATTCCGCACGTCACCGACGCCATCAAGGAATTCATCCGCAGTGACCTCACCGACGAGGATTTCTGTCTGTGCGAGATCGGCGGCACGGTCGGCGACATCGAGAGTCTGCCGTTCCTGGAAGCCATCCGCCAGTTGGGCAATGAGCTGGGGCGTCAAAGGGTGATGTTCGTTCACCTGACCCTGGTGCCCTACATTCCGTCGGCCGGCGAGTTGAAGACCAAGCCGACCCAGCATTCGGTCAAGGAACTGCTGAGCGTCGGCATCCAGCCCGACATGCTGATGTGCCGCTGCGACCGCGACATTCCCGAAAGCGAGCGACGCAAGATCGCCCTGTTCTGCAACGTTCCCGCCGACGCGGTCATCGCCGCCCTCGATGTGGACACCATTTATCAGGTGCCAGTCAGCTATCACGAGCAGGGCATGGACGACGTGGTTTGCCGTCACTTCAACCTCGACGCCAAGACGCCGGACCTGACGCGGTGGAGCACCATCGTCGAGCGCATCCGCCAGCCCGAGGGCGAGGTCACCATCGCGGTGGTCGGCAAGTATATCAGCCTGCTCGACAGCTATAAGTCGCTGGCCGAGGCGCTGCATCACGGCGGCATCGCCAACAACGTCAAGGTTCAGCTCAACTGGATCGACAGCCAGATCTTCGAGCAGGGCGACGTGGTCCAGCATCTGGAGCCCTGTCACGGCATCCTGGTGCCCGGTGGTTTCGGCGAGCGCGGCGCCTTCGGCAAGGTCGAGGCGGTGCGGTTCGCCCGCGAGCGGCTGGTGCCCTATTTCGGCATCTGCTTCGGTATGCAGATGGCGGTGATCGAGGCGGCCCGCAATCTCGCCGGCATCAAGGACGCCAGCTCCACCGAGTTCGGCCCCTGCGACAGCCCGGTGGTCGGCTTGATGACCGAGTGGATGAAGGGCAATATGCGGGAGAAGCGGGAAGCCGGTGGCGATCTCGGCGGCTCCATGCGGCTCGGCGCCTATGAGTGCGACCTCAAGCAGGGCTCGCGGGTGCGCGAGATCTACGGCAAGTCCCGTATCAGCGAGCGTCACCGCCACCGCTACGAAGTCAACCTGGACTACAAGGCGATCCTGGAGAAGACCGGACTGTCGTTCTGCGGCATGTCGCCCGACGGCATCCTGCCCGAGATGGTCGAGTTCCCCGAGCACCCCTGGTTCGTCGGCGTCCAGTTCCATCCCGAGCTGAAGTCCAAGCCGTTCGATCCCCATCCGCTGTTCACCAGCTTCATCGCGGCAGCGGTCCGTCAATCGCGACTGGTCTGAGGTAGTCATGCCCAACCGTCACCATGTCGCCATCGGCAACGTCATTGCCGGCAACGATCTGCCTTTGGTGTTGATCGCCGGGCCGTGCCAGATGGAAAGCCGGGCGCATGCGCTGGAATGCGCCGGGGCGCTGAAGGAGATGGCGGCCAAGGCCGGCATCCCGCTGATCTACAAGTCGTCCTTCGACAAGGCCAATCGCACCAGTCTGGCCGGCCAGCGCGGCGTCGGGCTGGAGAAGGCGATCCCCATCTTCGCCGAGATTCGCGAAAGCCTGGGCCTGCCGGTGCTGAGCGACGTCCATACCGAGGAGCAATGCGCCATCGCCGCCAAGGTGGTGGACGTGTTGCAGATTCCCGCCTTCCTGTGTCGGCAGACCGATCTTCTGGTCGCCGCCGGGCGCAGCGGCGTGGCCGTCAACGTCAAGAAGGGCCAGTTCCTGGCGCCGTGGGACATGGCCAATGTGGCGGCCAAGATCGAAAGCACCGGCAATTCCCGCATTCTGCTCACCGAGCGCGGCGCCTCGTTCGGCTACAACACCCTGGTGACCGACATGCGGGCCCTGCCGATCATGGCCAGGACCGGCTGGCCGGTCATCATGGACGCCACCCATGCGGTGCAGTCGCCGGGCGGCCAGGGCAATTCCTCGGGCGGCGACCGCCGCTTCGCGCCGGTGCTGGCGCGTGCCGCCGTGGCCATCGGCGTGGCCGGGGTGTTCATCGAGACCCATCCCGACCCGGATCAGGCGCCATCCGACGGCCCCAACATGATCCGCCTCGCCGACATGCCGGCCCTGATCGCGACGCTGATGGAGCTTGATCGGGTCGCCAAGGCCAATCCCGTTTCCATTGACTGATCTGACCCGTTTCCGTCCTAGGGGAGAGTTGCGATGACCGCCATTATCGATATTCACGCCCGCGAAATTCTTGATTCCCGCGGCAATCCCACCGTCGAGGTCGACGTGGTGCTGGAGACCGGCGTCTTTGGCCGGGCCGCCGTCCCGTCGGGCGCCTCCACCGGTGTGCACGAGGCCTGCGAGCTGCGCGACGGCGACAAGGCGCGCTATCTCGGCAAGGGCGTCCTCAAGGCGCTCGACTCGGTCAACGGCGAGATCTACGACGCCCTGTCCGGCATGGACGTGGAAGACCAGGTGGTCATCGACAAGACCATGATCGACCTGGACGGCACCCCCAACAAGTCGCGTCTGGGCGCCAACGCCATCCTCGGCGTCTCGCTGGCCGCCGCCAAGGCCGCCGCCGAGGAATCCGGCCTGCCGCTGTACCGCTATGTGGGCGGCGCCTTCGCCTCCATCCTGCCGGTGCCCATGATGAACATCATCAATGGTGGCGCCCATGCCGACAACCCCATCGATATCCAGGAATTCATGATCATGCCGGTGGGGGCGTCCACCTGCGCCGACGCCATCCGCATGGGCGCCGAGGTGTTCCACGCCCTCAAGAAGACCCTGAAGGATGCCGGCCACAACACCAATGTGGGCGACGAGGGCGGCTTCGCTCCCAACCTCAAGAGCGCCGAAATGGCTCTCGACTTCATCATGAAGTCCATCGAGGCCGCCGGCTACAAGCCGGGCGAGGACGTGATGCTGGCGCTCGACGCCGCCTCGTCCGAGTTCTTCAAGGACGGCAAATACGTCATGGAAGGCGCCAAGAAGACCTTCGACCAGAAGGGCCTGATCAAGTTCTACACCAAGCTGGTCGATTCCTACCCCATCATCTCCATCGAGGACGGCTGTGCCGAGGACGATTGGGAAGGCTGGTCCATGCTGACCGACGCCCTGGGCGGCCGGGTCCAGATCGTCGGCGACGACATCTTCGTCACCAATCCCCAGCGCCTCGCCCGTGGCATCGAGGAAGGCGTCGGCAACTCCATCCTGGTCAAGGTCAACCAGATCGGCACCCTGTCCGAGACCCTGGAAACCGTCGACATGGCCCACAAGGCCGGCTACACCGCCGTCATGAGCCACCGTTCCGGCGAGACCGAGGATTCCACCATCGCCGACCTCGCCGTCGCCACCAATTGCGGCCAGATCAAGACCGGCTCGCTGTCGCGCTCCGACCGCATCGCCAAGTACAACCAGCTGATCCGCATCGAGGAACTGCTGGGCAGCGCCGCCCGCTACGCCGGCAAGGCCATCACGCGCCGCTGAGGTCGCAGAATGCCCCTCGCCCGCTTGCGGGAGAGGGGTTGGGGTGAGGGCACGGCCGGGGAGGAAACTCCCCGGCCGTTGTCGTTTCATGGGCTTCGCCCAAACCCACCAAAGGGCTCGCCCTTTGGAAACCCGGTCGTCGTCGCCCGCAAGCCTCGTTGCGGCTTGCCAGTTCGATCTAATCCCGTTACGAGTGTGATGGTGGGCGCTGATCAAGCGGGGGGCGGGATGGACGAGAAGCCGCGCAAGGCCAGCTTCGTCGTGGACGAGGCGGAAAGCCGTCTGAAGCACGGGTTGCAGTTGAACCTCTACCGGCCGCGCCAGGGCGCGACGCTTGAGAGCTTCGACCTCAGCTTCGACTTGACCTGTGGCCACCATCCCTTGGCCGACGGCTATTCGCTGGCGGCCCGGCAATGCCGGGTTCAGATGGTGCTGGAGGACTGCGGGCTCGAGTGAGGCAGCGCCTATACCTATGCCTTCCAGCATGCCAAGGTCGAGCAAACCCGTTCAGAGGAGGCGGCGAAGGCGCATAGCGTCGGGGCGGGCGGCAAGATCGAAGCCAGAGCCGGGATCAAAGGGTTTCTGCCAAATCTTAGCGGTTCCGCCGAGGGTAAGGCTGAGGGGGATATCCACTCTAACCATAAGACCACCGAAGGCACCAAGCTGACGCCGCTTCTGCCGCTCATTTCATTCGAGGCCGGCAATTGCTGGGTGGTTGGGGCCCATCAAGAGGGCGACTTGCGTCATCCCGGCTATTTCCTGCGCGGCGACTATTTCAACGAGGACAAGGAGGAGGACGGCTCGCCCAAGGTCGCCTGCCGCCTCAACGCCAAGGACGGGGCGGCGTCGGTCTCCGCGACTATCGGTCTGGCCGTCCGTCCCGGCGATCTGTGGCTGTTGGAAGATGGCGATATCTCCAAGGGGCGGCGTGACGATGCCGGCATGGTGGAGCGCATTGCCGCCATGGCGGTATTGAAGGCGATAAAGAAAAAGGACATCGGAAAGTTCGAGGGAGAATTGCCTGGCGCGCGACAATTACGGTGGCCGGTCAGCGACAATTAGGATGACCGGTATGAGACACCGTCGAGTAGCACCTATACCGCTATCACAAGCAAGCATTGCTCAGCAATAAGGAAGTGCAGCGACAATTAC
>NZ_CAINTR010000202.1 GCF_903853455.1 uncultured Magnetospirillum sp. | reverse complement strand
TCCGGAATCCGGCGCTTCAGCCTCCATTGGATCTGCTGCGCCTTTGGATCTGCCCGATTTGCCACGGCAATTACGGATGGCCGCTACCCCCCGGATAGCCGCCACTCGTCAGGAACGTCGGCTACGGCCCAGTTGTGCCATGTCCGGCCGTACGGGCAAGCGCAGTTCAGGCTGCGGTGGGGCCATCTTGGAGCGTGAAGAGGGAGGTTGAACCCTGGCCCGGCACCGACTCCATCGTTACCACAGCTAAAACAACAATTTCTAATGTAGTACCATGGTACTGCCACGCTCGGCGGCGGGAACGCTACCTTGCGTCCAATACTTTATAAAAAAACGGGAGAGTCACGTCATGTCCAAGATCAGGATTTTCTGTGGAGGGGGACTAGCTGCCGTCGCCATTGCGACGGCCACGCCGGCCGGCGCCACCGTCGGCTACTTCTCCAACGGTTACGACACGGAGTCGAAGTCCATGGCCGGTATCGGCGTCTCCATGGGCGAAGGTCCGGTGGCCGCCGCCAACAACCCGGCCCTGGGCCTCAAACTTGGCAACCAGGCCGGCGGCTGCATGTCCTTCTTCATGCCGCACCGCGACATCACCATTTCCGGCGGCGCCTCGCCGGGTGCCGACCTCAAAACCGGAACCTTCAACAGCAGCAAGGAGTTGTTCGAGGTTCCGTGCCTGGGTGCCAACTACATGGTCAACGACCAGACCGCCGTCGGGGCGCTGCTGTATGCCAACGGCGGCATGAACACCTATTACAAAAGCAATCCGCTTGTCGGCAACGGCACGGTCTTCGGCGGCGCCATATCGCCGTCCAATCCCTACGGCTCGGACATCGAGCAGGTGTTCATGTCGGTCAACGTGGCGCGCGACGTCACCCATGGAGTGACCCTCGGCCTGGCGCCGATCTTCGCTGCCCAACGGGTCAACATGCAGGGCCTGCAGGCGTTCGACAATCCAGCTGGCGGCGCCACCAGCACCTTGGCCAAGGGCTTCGTCACCAACAATGGCTACGACTATTCATATGGCGGCGGCGCCAAGATCGGCGTCACCTACGATCCGGTCCAATGGCTGACCCTCGGGGTGAGCTACCAGACCCGCATCTGGATGGGCAAGTTCGACAAGTACAAGGGCCTGTTCGCCGAGCAGGGCGGCTTCGACGTCCCTCCCTCGCTGACCGAGGGTCTTACGGTGCGGCCGTTCAAGGGGCTTGAGCTGTCCACCGAGCACGAGCAGATCTATTACAGCCAGATCCGCTCGATCCATAACGACGGTCGCGCCGGTGCCGGTCTGCTGGGCAGCGATGGCGGCGCCGGCTTCGGCTGGCAGAACATGCACATCTATCGCTTCGGCACCCAGTGGAAGGCGCTCGATGACCTGACGCTGCGCGCCGGCTACAGCTACAACACCATCTTCACCAAGACTACCCAGATGTTCTTCAACACCCTGGCTCCCGCCACGCCGCAGCACCATCTGGCGTTCGGCGGCAGCTACGATATCACCCCCGCCTGGTCGGTGAGCTTGGGCTATGTCCATGCCTTCTCCAACGCCTTGCAGGGCGCCCAGCAGAATGACGCGGCGCAGACCATCAAGCTGCGGATGGACCAGGACGAAGCCACCATCGGTCTCAAATTCAAGTGGTGATTAGAATTCCGGGCGGAGGGGTTCCCCCCCCGCCCGATCGTTATAACCGAGATTGAGGCAGAGACCGTGTTCTGTTGCTTTTGCTACCGCCTTATCCTGAGCGAGGACGAGATCTGTCTTCTTCGCCACGCCGACGGCGACGGCGAGGAATTCAGGATCGGCGAACAGCAGCGCGGCTGTGCCCAGGCCTTGGTGCGACTGGGCTATCTGGAGCGGGTCGGCCGCGACCGTTACGTCATTACCGCCTATGTCCATCGCCGGCTGGCGGAGATCGTCACGAACAACACGCCTTCCCCCGGAACAGGTAATCCCTGCGGGGGAGTGCGAGCCACCTGACGGTGGAGGCGTCGCGCCTATCCGGCGCGTTCGTCCATCTTCCGTCCATTTTCAGCCAGGAAAAGCGTCATGGACAGCAAAAACAAGTCGATGTCGATTATCGTCACCAAGGGAACCTTGGATTGGGCCTATCCGCCCTTCATCCTGGCGACCACAGCGGCCAGCATGGGGCTTGACGTGACCCTGTTCTTTACCTTCTACGGCCTCGGTTTGCTGAAGAAATCCCTGGACCTCAAGATCACCACGCTCGGCAACGCCGCCATGGAGATGCCCATGATGGGCATGCACATCCAGATGCCCAATCTGGTCGGCGCCCTGCCGGGAATGGACGCCATGGCCTCGACCATGATGAAGAACCTGATCAAGAAGAAGGGCGTCGCCTCCATCGAGGAACTGCGCGAGGCGGCCATCGAGGCAGAGGTGCGGATGATCGCCTGCCAGATGACGCTAGACCTGTTCGAGTACAGCAAGGCCGAACTGATCGACGGTATCGAACTCGCTGGCGCCGCCACCTATATCGAGGTCGCCACCAAGTCCGACATCAATTTGTATATCTGAGCCGCGGCGGCTGGCGAAGATCAGCTGTCCGCCTCATGTCGTCAGGTTGATGTATTTCAGGCAGACCACCCGCAGGCACGATGTCAGGTTCTTGTCGTTGTTGTTCATGCAGTGGTCATGGATGCGGGCGATCAGGGCGCCGGTCGAGACCCCCTCCTCCTCAGCGATGACGTCGAGCACGGTCCAGAACGCCCGCTCCAGCTTGATGGTCGTGCTGTGTCCGTGGATGCGGACCGAGCGCTTGTCCGAATGGTATTCGCGCACCTGTTCGGCGTTGCACAGCGAGAATAGGCGCAAGAGCGGGCGTTCTTCATCGTCCGCCCCAAGCCTAGGGGCCGTCGGATTCAGCATGCGGTCCTCCCTCGTGTCCGGTTCATGCCGAACACATATCTTGTTTTTCTAAATTATAGCGGATTGATATTACCCCGCCAAGGACCGGACAGAGGCGGTGATGCAGAAGGCGCGATTCTACAGCTTCAACCTGGAATAGCCCGTCCCTGCCGATCACATGCTGCGGGCGATCGATCGGTTTGTGGACCTGTCTAGTCCGCCGGCCAATACGGCGTGGCGATGCCGCTGCCTAGGTCGGCTTCCACTAGCCGGCGACGGACCTCCAGCAGCTTCTCGATCAGGGCAGGTTCAGCCCGGCCGTAGGCTTCGGCGTCGGGACGACGCTGGACCACCACGCCGAGCAGCTCGGTGATGGCGTTGCCGATGGAATTCTGGCTGATGGTGACGATCAGCTGGCCGACATCGTTGCGGTAGATCAGCTGCTTGAAGGCGGGCTGCCAGCGGATGGAATTGGCGTATTTGGCGTCGGTGATGCACTGGTCACGCACCATCTTGGCCGTCCTCAGGAAATCATTGTTGTGCAGCAGGCGGTTCTTGACCAGATCGGGGAAATGGATGCCCTCGGGCGGCGGCGCGTTGCGGGTCGAGACCTGGCCGAAAAAGGTCCGGTAGAAGTCGAGGAAGCCCTTGAGGACGGTATCGTATTCCTCCCAGAAGCGAACCTCCTGAAGCGCCTCGGCGCCGCCCTGGACCTCCCAGCTTGGCAACCCCTGGGGATAGCCGGTCAGGGCAATGCGGCACGATCCCGACTGGCAGGGCCTCAGGATGCGGAGATCGAGGCCATCGAAGAAGGCGCGGTAAACGTCGCGCATATGGGCCTGGAACAGCGAGTGCTGCCCCCCGTCGGTCAGGTTGGGGTTGTCAGAATCGGCCAGCGGGGCGGCGTCCAGTTCGGTTTTGTCGAAGGCGATGAAGTGGTTGTGCAGCATGCGGATGCTCGGCACCCCCGGCGAGGTCAGCGGCCAGGTTGCGTCCAGACTGGCCTCGCCGGTCATCACCAGATGGCTGTCCGGGTCAGGGTAGATTTCCAGCATATAGGCGAAGATGATCTGGTTCATCCGGTTCCAGACATTCTTCACCCCCTCCGGAACCTGGGACCGGCGCACCGGCCGCCCAAGCGGATCGAGGATGCTGCGCGATGTGTTGTAGATGATGGAGGCGTCGAAGGCGTTGCTGTGGCCGAGCGCCTTGCGATACAGCAGCAGGCCCTCGGGATTCTGCAGCAAGCCGTTGTTGTGGGCGAGATCGTTGAGATTTTCGGTGCTGTTGAAAAATTCGTTCGGCTTCATGCCCTCGGGAACCGTCAGCGGAATCGGGCGGAATGGGGTCGTGATCTCTCTTGGTCCCGATCGCATGATGCCTCCTGTATTCGCCGTGCCGCCCTCACGGATGGATCTGGCCGTCGATAGAGTGGCCGATTATTGTATCAGAATAAACTGATTTACAGTTCTCCACAGGGCTGTTTGCGTCACCATGCGTGATAAACAAAAATAAGTATTGCGGTTTGGGCACACGGGAGGGACGGGCCGTGGTTCCTTGGCCCCAATCATGCTCGGATCGACCGTGCATATGACCGTTGAGGGTCAGGTAGAGCCTGTCGGCTCCTGCGCGGCGGCTGGCCGCTGTGCCTCCGATTTCAGCCACCCAATGATCGTCGGACCCGGGTGATGTCCCCAGCCAGCCAGCGACGCCCATTCGCAGACCTTGCTATTGCGGTTGCGGCCCGCCGTATTGCTTCACGAACTCCACGGGATCAAGGATCAGGGCGATCCCCTCGCCACCATG
>NZ_CAINTR010000201.1 GCF_903853455.1 uncultured Magnetospirillum sp. | reverse complement strand
TCGCCTCGAGATCCGCAATGATCCCAACTGCAACGTGCTCAATCCCACCCATCCCACCGCCTCCGCTCGATCAAAGGGCGGAATCCTTGAATCACACACCGATTCTTTTAGGCAAGCAGAAACTGAGGGATGGTGAGAGGCCCACCCTTGCCTGATTATATCCTTGGGAGTAAACCAATACACTCTGGGAACAAATTGTAGGGTTCGGGGGCTTCATGGCCGTACCAACACTTCCGCCGCCGGTCGAAATCGACACGGATACCAAGAAGGCCGTGATCGAAGGCCTGAAGAAAGTGCTGGCCACTTTCCAGCAAGCCGGGCTGGTCGATGGGGCGATCAGCTACCAGCAGATCATCTCCGATCCCAATGTGTTGCGGTCGTTCATCGAGACCTTCCAGGCCAAGCGCGATCTGGTCGATGCCATCGTGCGCACCAAGAGCGGCAAGGAGCCGGTCCGCGACGAGGCGACGCCGCTGGTCTGCGGCATCAGCCTGGCTCAGATCCAGCAGCTGCTGGTCCGCACCTGCGCCAAGAAGGTGTTCGAGGCCGACAAGCCCATGGAGACCATCACCGAGACGGTCACCACCAAAAGCATGTTCGGCCTGATCAAGAAGACAGCGCAGGTGGAGCGCCTGAGCGTCGACCCGGTGGAGGAACGCAAGGTCCGCGAACTGACCCGCTACATCGCCTTCGGCTGGCAATTGCCGCTGCTCGACGCCTATCGCTCCCTGCTGAGCTATCCGCAGATCATGGAGATCGGCGACGACATCGTCGCGCTGCAGTCGGTGGAGAACATCGAGGCGGTGGCCCGCTTCGAACCCGGCCAGCTGAAGAAGGTCAAGGCGGCGGTCGGCGCCGACTTCGGAGCCATCCTGGCCGACCGGCCCATGGCCATCAACGGCATCTCGGTGTGGAACCGGGAGATGTACGAGTTCTACCGCAAGACCCTCGGCGACAAGGCCTGGACGTTCTTCGCCCGCGATTCCGCCTTCTTCAACGTCTGCGCTGCCCTGGACAAGCCGGTGGCCAAGATCTTCGGCGAGATGCTGTGCTACATCGCCGCCGAGAACCTGACCGAGATCCAGCGCCTCAACATCGACAAGGTCGAGGTGATGGTCAACGCCCTGAACACCGCCTTCGGCGCCCGGGTGCCCCACATCCTGGCCATTCCGTCCTTCGGCAAGGACATCTTGCGCAAGGTGGTCGAAAACCTTCTCCACATGCAGCAAGAGAAGGACAAGCTGATGATCTCCTTCGCCCTGACCTGCAAGGCGATGGTTCCCGCCGTGGACGAGTGGCTGGCCAACCTCAAGCGCTGAGCCGGGCCGGCGCCCTCACAGATTGTGGATTTCGGCGGCGATGCGACGGATGTGCTGGCGGGTTTCCGCCTCGGCCGCCGCGCCGTCGCCCACGGCCACCGCCTCGACGATGCGGGCGTGTTCGTCGGCGCGCTTGTCGAGGATGGCGCCCTTGACGTCGGGCCGGATGCACATGGCGCGGGTCTGCGCCCACAACCGCTCGATCATCCCGGCCATGGTGGCGTTGCCCGACAGGTCGGCCAGCAGTTTATGAAAGCGGGTGGCTTCGGCGGCATAGATCTCCTGCCGCTCGGGAGCGACCGCGGCCCGCTGGCGCTCCACCGACTGACGCAGTTCGGCCAGGGCCGCCGGAGTGACCCGTTCCGCCGCCAGCCGCGCCGCGGCGCCTTCCAGCACCTCGCGCACCACGAAGATCTCCATCAGCCGCTCGCGGTTGAAGCCGATGAAGAACACCCCCTGGCGCGGCCTCACCTCGATGATGCCCTCGGCCTCCAGCCGGGCGATGGCGGTCCAGACCGGCGAACGGCTGACCCCCAGCCGGCGGGAGAGATCCTCGACGCTGATCTTGTCGCCGGGCTGGACATGCTCGCCCGCCAGCAGCATCTCGTGGATGACGGCATAGGCCTGTTCGGCAAGGTTGGTCTTTTGCAGCGTCTTCATGGCGAGATTTCGGGTCCGTCGGTTGGCGGTCCAATCCTGACCGAGCTTGCACGGAGGCGCAAACAGGAATAACGTATCGCGTAACATGAAACACGAAAGCTTGCCGTTCGCCAAGCTTTCCGATCCGCAGGTCGCCATGTCCGAACGTCTTCCCCTGCCCCGGCTGATCGCCTGGATGGCGCTGGCCGCCGGTCTGGCGGTGCTGGTGCTGCAACCCCTGCCCGAGGGCGAAAGCCGCGCCCTGGCGTTGGCGGTGGCGGCCATCGGCCTGTGGGGCACCAGCGTCATCCCCGAGCCGGTCACCGCGGTCTTCTTCTTCACCGCCGCCATGCTGCTGAAGGTGGCGCCGGCGTCGGTGGTGTTCGGCGGCTTCGAATCGGCGGCGCTGTGGCTGATCTTCGGCGGGCTGATCATGGGGGTGGCGGTCCGCTCCACCGGCCTGGGCGAGCGCATCGCCACCCGGCTGGGCCGCGCCTTCGGGGCGTCCTATTGGGGCGTCATCACCGGCGTCACCCTGGTCGGCGTCACCATGGGCTTCCTGATGCCGTCCTCCATGGGCCGCGCCATCCTGCTGATGCCCATCGCTCTCAGCCTCGCCGCCCGTTACGGCTTCAAGCCCGGTTCCAAGGGCCATCTGGGGGTGATTCTGGCTGCCGCCTTCGGCTGCCACGTCCCCACCTTCTCGGTGCTGCCGGCCAATGTGCCCAACCTGGTTCTGGTGGGGGCGGCCGAGACCCTGTGGCACTACACGCCCAGCTATGGCCAATACCTGCTGCTGCACTTCCCGGTGCTGGGCCTGCTGAAGACGGCAGTGATGATTCCGCTGATCGTCAAGCTCTGGCCCGATACCCCCAAGCCAATGGCCGGGGATGCCCGCGACCACGGCGCCATGAAGGCCGGCGAGCGCCAACTGGCGCTGCTGCTGGGCCTCGCCCTGGTGCTGTGGTCCACCGATTTCCTGCACCATGTCAGCCCCGCCTGGGTCAGCATGGCGGCGGGCGCCATCCTGCTGCTGCCGGTGGTCGGTCTGGTGGACGGCAAGGCCTTCGCCGAGAAGATCAATTACGGCTCGTTGTTCTACGTGGCCGGCATCATGGGCCTGGGCGCCCTGGTCAACCAATCGGGCCTGGGCGCCCGGCTGGCCGAGGCCATCCTGGCGGTGCTGCCGCTGGCCCCCGGCCATGCGGTGACCAATTTCGTCAGCCTCGCCACCATCTCCAGCCTGGTCAGCGTCCTCACCACCCTGCCGGGCGCGCCGGCGGTGCTGACGCCGCTGGCCGGCGAAATGGCCCGTGCCTCCGGCCTGCCCATCGAGGCGGTGCTGATGAGCCAGGTTCTCGGCTTTTCCAATCCGATCTTTCCCTACGAATCGGCGCCGCTGGTGGTCGCCATGCAGTTGGGCGGCGAGAGGCTGGGTCCGGCTCAGACCCTGTGCCTGTTGCTGGCTGCCGTCACCGTCCTGGTCCTGCTGCCGCTGGACTTCCTGTGGTGGCGGCTGCTGGGCTGGATATAAACAAGAGCAAGGCGGGAGACACCACCGTGCCCCCCGCCCACCCGATCTTCCGCGATGGAAGCCTGACGTCAGAACCGCACCTCAGCAGGGGCCGTTCTGAAGCTTGCCGTCGCAGTTGCTGATATTGCCCTGGAAGCCCTGGAAGCCCGGCAGTGTCGCCGGAACCATCTGGCCCGCCTTGGTCCGGCAGGTGGCGTTCAGCGTGTTGCCGCTGACGGAAATGCCGGTGCAGGTGATGGAATAGGACCCGTTCGGGCCGGCGCAGGCCAGCACGCCGTTGACGTTGCCGATGTCGCCGACGCAGGACGAGGCGAAGGGCAGCTCGGTCTGAGCCTTGCTGCCGTCCATACGCGTGCAGCTCGCCTGAAGGGTGTCGCCACTCATGGTGATGCCCGAACAGGTCTTGGTGTAGGACCCGGTCGGGTTGGCGAGGGCCGGAAGGGCGGCAGCCATGACGACGGCGGCCAGGGCAATCATAAGACGCTTCATATTCTTACTCCCCTATTGCGATTGAATTTTTTCTACTACGGCGCAAGGTTGTTTATTCGCTTAACTCGCGCCTTAAAATTGTTCTACCGCAAAAGAGGGTGGAATAAAAGCAGTATTGTAACCTATAGATGTATACATCACAACTAGCGTCTTCTATGGTTGCCGAATGGCCGGCGGAAGCAGCCCTGGGGGAGGCTTGAGACGGAAACGACCGGCCTTGCTCCAGGGAGATGGCTGACACGGTCCTGGCCGCATGCGGCGATGGAGACCTGCCTATGCACGTTTCCACCGCGACAAACCGGGGGGAGTATTATATACCTTTAGCCTAATATATTTCCCGGAGAACGGTTCGGCCATGGACACCACACAAGCCGCGCCCGCGCGCGCCCTGCACCAGGGCGAAGTCCCCATCTACATGGAAACAGGCAAGGCCTATCCCCGCGCCGTCAAGGGCACCTTCCGCTCGTTGAAGTGGTGGGCCATGACCCTGACCCTGGCGTGGTGGCATCTGGCGCCGTTCCTGCGCTGGGATCGCGGACCGGGGGCGCCCAACCAAGCCATCCTGATCGACATGCCGGGTCGGCGGGCCTATTTCCTGTTCATCGAGATCTGGCCGCAGGAGGTCTACTACCTCACCGGCATCCTGCTGATCGCCGCCATCAGCCTGTTCCTGATGAGTGCGCTGGCGGGGCGGGTGTGGTGTGGTTTCCTGTGCTGGCAGACCGTCTACACCGACCTGTTCGTCTGGGTGGAAAAGGCGGTCTCCGGCGACCGCAGCCAGCGCATCGCCTTCGACCGCCAGCCCATGTCGGTGGCCAAGTTCGGCAAGAAGGCGCTGATCAACCTGGCTTGGGCGGCGATCTCGGCCGCCTGCGGCATCGGCTTCACCCTGTGGTTCGGCGATGCCTTCGAACAGCTGCACGACATCTTCACTGGCGCCGCCTCGACCGCGACCTATGGCTGCATCGCGGTGATCGGCGGCTTCTGCTTCCTGCTGGGCGGCTATGCCCGCGAGCGGGTCTGCGTCTATCTCTGCCCCTATTCCCGCTTCCAGTCGGCCATGTTCGACGAGCATTCGCTGATCGTCACCTACGAAGCCTGGCGGGGCGAGCCGGGCGGCGCCGCCCGCAAGGGCCAGAGCTTCGAAGGGCGCGGCCACTGCGTCGATTGCCGTTCCTGCGTCCAGGCCTGCCCCACCGGCATCGACATCCGCAAGGGCAACCAGTTGGCCTGCATCGGCTGCGCGCTGTGCATCGACGCCTGCGACAGCGTGATGGACCGCTACAACCTGCCGCGCGGCCTGATCCGCTATGATTCCAGCGCCAACATCGAGGCGCGCGGCAAGGGAGCCAAGGGCCGCTTCCGGGTCATCCGGCCCCGCACCCTGATCTATGGCGGCATCCTGGCGGTGGTGGCCTCGGTCATGCTGTTCCGGCTGGTGTCGCGGCCGGACGTGGACGTCAACGTCCTGCACGAACGGTCGCCGCTTTATGTCCAGATGTCGGACGGCTCGATCCGCAACGGCTATGCCTACAAGGTGTTGAACATGAAGGCGGAGGACAGGACCTTCAAACTGTCCCTGTCCGGTCTGGATGGCGCCACCATGGACGTGGTCGGCGGCGAGACCAAGGTGGCCCAGGCCGAATTGCGGGTGGCGAGCGACAGCGTCGGCACCTTCCGCATCTATGTCAGCGCCCCCGCCGCCGCCCTGACCGGCAAGAGCATGGTGGTCACCTTCGAGCTGAACGGCCCCAACCGCCAGGTCCGGACCCCGACCCTGTTCGCCGGACCGGAAAAATAGGAGGGGATTCCTTTTTGCCCCTCAGGCGCCGGGCGGGCGCGTCCCGCGCCCTTGGCTTTCGCGCCATGAGGCGCGCGGCCTCAACGGCCTAGTCGCTGCGCTCCGGATGTCCCTCAGGCACCGCAGGTGCCGCAGCAGGTATCGGAATCGTAGGTCAGCCGCGCCACCAGATGGCGCTGGCCGTCGCGAGCGGGGAAGAACTGGATGAATACCATGGCGACGCCGGCGGGCAGCGCCACCGTCTCGCCGGTCATGCGGGCGGTGCGCGAGCTGCCGTACTGGTAGTCGTCGGCTCCGTCGCACAGGGCGAACGCCGCCGGCAGGGCTTCGGAACAGCGCTCCAGCGGCCAGTCCACCACCGCGACCACCCGGCCGGCGGCCAGGGTCTCGACCAGGGCGCGGCCACTCTCCACCCGGATCTGAACCAAATTGGCATGGGCGGCGACGGCGGCGTCCAGCAGGCTCAGCAGTTCGGCCTTGGGGTCGATTGCGGCGATCATGGTCATGCGACAAAGCTCCGAAAGGGGAGCGCCACATCAGCAGGCGGGACGCCGCTTGACCTTGAGCCCGGTCAAGCCTCCCCCTTGCGGAACAGCCAGTAGACGCAAGGCAGGCCGAAGGTCAGCGCCAACTCCGACGCCAGCTCGACGAATCCCTGCGACGCCAGGGCGTCCCGCACCACCTGCGCCGCGCGGCAATAGCGGCGGTTCCCTCCGATGGTGACCATCACGCCCTCCGGCGCCGGATAGTCGGTGAAGGCGAACCAGCCGCCCGGCCCCAGGCTGGCGGCGGCGGCGGCGGCGACCGGCCCGAGCTCCTCGAAGTGGTACAGCGATCCGTGGCTGACCAGCAGGTCGGCGGACAGGCGCGGCAGCGTCTCCAGCAGGTCGCCGACAATCAACTCGTCGTAGCCCCCCCGCAGCCGAGCCTGGGCGACCATGGCCGCCGACAGGTCGCTGCCGACCAGCCGCAGCGCCCAAGGCCGCAGCGCCGGTCCGGCCAGCCCGGTTCCGCACGGGGCGTCGACGATGTCCCATGGCCCGGCCTGACCGAGATTGCGGACCAGAAAGTCCATGAACGCCGCCACCGATTCGACGTGAAGGCCCGCGTCGTCGTAGTTGGCGGCCGCCGTGCTTCCGTATTGACTCTCTACGGCCG
This sequence comes from uncultured Magnetospirillum sp., assembly GCF_903853455.1. Lineage (GTDB taxonomy): Bacteria > Pseudomonadota > Alphaproteobacteria > Rhodospirillales > Magnetospirillaceae > Phaeospirillum. Next base: position 67,962 of record NZ_CAINTR010000201.1, on the reverse strand, counting down.
CGGATTCGAGAGAGGGCGGCAGCGACGCGCTGAGACAGCGGCTGAACAGGGCACGCGACAGGTCCGGATTCCCCAACCGCAGTGCGACGATGGAAAAAGCAGAGAAGATCGGATAGGCCTCGCCGCTTTCCGTGAAAACGTCAGCCAGGATGGCGGCGGCGTTGTCCAGGTTGCCGAACCGGCAGGCGGCAAGCCACTCCGCCACGAAACGGGCGGTCAGATGGTCGGGGGTCCTGACGATGATCGTCAGCGCCAGGATCTGCGAGCGCAGCACGTAGGGATCCAGTCGCACGGCGGCAAGAGTGGCGGCGAAGGCCGCGGCCAAGTTTCCCGCGAAGAAATCCCGGGCCGCCGCCTCGATGTAGACCCTGTCGTCGCCGTCCCCCGTCATCCGGGCGCTCCTACTTGACCTTGGGACGGAACGCCTTGCACACCGCCGGATCAGTGTCGATGAAGGCGCCGCCGATCAGGTCGATGCAATAGGGAATCGCCGGCATCACCGCCACCAGACAGTCGGCGATGGCCGAGGGCTTGCCCGGCAGGTTGACGATCAGGCTGTGCCCCCGGATGCCGGCGGTCTGGCGCGACAGGATGGCGGTGGGCACCACTTTGAGGCTCTCAAAACGCATCAGCTCGCCGAACCCCGGCATCATCTTCTCGCACACCGCCTCGGTGGCCTCGGGGGTCACGTCGCGCGGCGCCGGGCCGGTGCCGCCGGTGGTGACGATCAGGGCGCAACCTTCCCGGTCGGCCAGCTCTTTCAGCGTCGCCTCGATCAGCGGCTGGTCGTCGGCGATGACGCGCGTCACCGGCCGCCACGGCGTCGACAGGAAGCGGGTCAGCTCGGCGACGATGGCCGGACCGCCCTTGTCCTCGTAGACTCCCTGGCTGGCACGGTCGGAGATGGTGACGATACCGATGGGCACGGGCTCGGTCATGGGAAACGTCCTGACGAAATGGCGAGAGCGCAAGTGTGGCGACAGCCGGCGCCGCAGGTCAAGATCATGATCGCGGCACCGTGTCGGCCGGCGGTCTTAACCAAACATTAAGATGTTTGATGAGGAATTAGCCGCATCCACATGATATGTCGTGACTTTTTCCGCATAATTCCGCTAGATAAGGCTGATCTGGTCCAGCGGATGCCCGCCCTTGTCCCTACGCCGCGTCGTCGTCATCCTGAGCCTGCTCTTGGTCGGGGCCTGTGCCGCCCCGCCGCGACCGGTCGCGCCGCCGCGACCGCCGGCCCCGATCATCGATCCCGACAGCGCCTGCCTCAAGGACCTACGCGACCACCACGTCGTCTTCGAGCCCCAGGCGCCCACCCCGGCGGGAACATGCAGCGTCGCCAACCCGGTTAAGGTCAAGAGCGACGGCCAGGCGAGCTGGAACCGGCCGGGAGTCTTGTCCTGTTCCATGGCGCGCAGCATCGAACGCTTCGAGGCCCAGGTGGTGGAACCCGCCGCCATGAAGGTGTTCGGCCAGAAGGTGGTGCGGCTGATCCACATGGGAACCTATGACTGCCGGACCATGCGCACCGAAACCTCCATCGCCGCCGCCGCCAACGGGCAAGGCAGCCGGGGCGGCCGCCTGTCGGAGCACGCCAAGGGCCAGGCCATCGACATCGGCGGCTTCGAACTGGCCGACGGCACCGTGATCTCGGTCAAGAAGGACTGGCAAGGGGCCGGCAAGCGCAGCGACTTTCTCCAGGAGGTGGCGCGGCTGTCTTGCGAGCATTTCAACGTGGTGCTCACCCCCAACCACAATCGCCTGCACAACGACCATCTCCACCTGGATATCGGTCCCCACCGGTTGTGCGGGTACTGATTGGGGAATAAACGGTAAAAAAGCCTTGTCGGCCCATGAATGTTGAATTATTCTATTCCGCAGTCGTCATCGGCTTCGGCTCCCCCCCCACTCCGCCGCCTCCGATGACCGACGACCCCGCGCTCCAATCTCAGGGAGACCCCCGCGGGACAATGGTCGGCTTCGCGCGCCCTCCCCCCATTCGGAGCGCGAATCCGCCACAGGCGGCGAGGGCCGGCCCCCAAAGAAGGCGCCGGCCCTCGCCGGCTCTTACCCCTCGTCCTTGTCCCGCCGACGATGGATGTTGAGGCCGATCTCGTCGAGGAAGGCCTGTTCCTTCTTGTCGCGTTCGACCTGAGCCCGCCGGTCGCGTTCGCGCTGGGTGATCTCGTAGGTCTTCAACTCGTTGAACGCCAGGGCCAGTTCGTCGCGGGCGCGGACGATCTCGGCGCGCACCATCTCCAGCATGGACAGCAACTGCTGGCGGCGCCCCAGCCAAGCCTTGGCGAAGGCGCCGTAGGAGAAGCCGACGCCGGTGGAATCCTCGGTGGCGACCCGCTGCTCTTCCTTGAGCTGCTCGTCCAACCGCTTGATCCAGGACAGGATCTCGTCCTCGCGGCCCTGCAGCGCCACCAGCACCCGCTGCTTTTCGTCCACGTTCCACTTGGATAGCCGGATAAGGGATTTGAGACCTTTCTGGGGCATTATGAACGGCCCTCAGGCGCCGCCACCCTACTTCCGCCCCATGCCGTCGCCGTCGAACGGCATGCCGAGGATTTCGGCCAGTTGGACGTAGCAATCGGCCAGATCGGTGGCGTCGGTCTTGAGCTGCGACAGGAAGGCCTCGATGGCCGGGTAATAGTGGATGGCCTCGTCCACCGCCGCGTCGGTGCCGCGCCGATAGGCGCCCAGGCGGACCAGTTCGGCCATGTCCTCATAGGTGGACAGCAGCGAGCGGGCGCGCCGCACCAGGGCGTTCTCCTGCTCGTTGTTGCAGGCCGGCATGGTTCGCGACACGCTGCGCAGGATGTTGATGGCGGGATAGCGGCCGCGCTCGGCGATGGCGCGGTCCAGCACGATATGGCCGTCCAGGATGCCACGCACCGCGTCGGCGATGGGCTCGTTGTGGTCGTCGGCGTCCACCAGCACGGTGAACAGGCCGGTGATCGAGCCCTTGCCCACCCCCGGCCCGGCGCGTTCCAGCAGGCGGGGCAGCTCGGCGAAGACGGTGGGGGTATAGCCTTTGGAGGCCGGCGGCTCGCCCGCCGACAGCGAGATCTCGCGCTGGGCCATGGCGAAGCGGGTCACCGAATCCATCATGCACAGGACGTCGAGCCCCTCGTCGCGGAAGAACTCGGCCACCGCCAGGGTGACATAGGCGGCCTGGCGGCGCATCAGCGGGCTTTCGTCCGAGGTGGAAACCACCACCACGGCGCGCTTCATGCCCTCCGGCCCCAGGTCGTCCTCGATGAACTCGCGCGCCTCGCGGCCGCGTTCGCCGATCAGCCCAATCACCGAGATGTCGGCCGAGGTGTTGCGCGCCATCATGGACAGCAGCGACGACTTGCCGACGCCCGAACCGGCGAAGATGCCCATGCGCTGGCCGCGACAGCAGGTCAGGAAGGTGTTGACCGCCCGTACGCCCAGATCGATCTTGCCCACCACCCGCGAGCGGGAATGGGCCGGCGGCGGCGGGTTGCGGATGGGAAAGGCGACATCGCCGCTGGGCAGCGGCCCCAACCCGTCCACCGGCTCGCCAAAGCCGTTGATGCAGCGGCCCAGCCAGCCGTGTTCGGGATAGATCACCGGTTCGGCGTCCTGGACCTCGGTGCGGCAGCCCAGCCCGATGCCCTCGATGGCGGAGAACGGCATCAGCAGCGCGCGGCCCTGGCGGAAGCCCACCACCTCGCACACCACCTTGCGGCCGTCGCGGGCGATCACGTTGCAGCGATCACCCACCGAGATGGTACGCTGCACGCCGCCGGCCTCCAGCAGCATGCCCTGGACCCCGGCAACCCGGCCATAAACCTGGATGTTGGACACCCGCTCGATGTCGTTGATCAGGTTGCGGACTAGAAATTTCAATGCGGGTCCTCTCCGGTCTATCAGTCCGAGAAGTTTAGCCGGCTTGAACTGGCCAGAATACCCCCTTATGGTTAAGATATCGTAGAGACGAAAAGAAACCGGGAACCTTGCGATGCGCGTTCTGGTGGTCGAAGACGATCCAATGATGTCGAAAGTCATCGAAGCCATGCTCAAGGCAGAGGGCATGGTGGTGGACACGACCGCGCTCGGCGAGGACGGTCTCGAGATCGGCAAGCTCTATGATTACGACATCATCCTGCTCGACCTGATGCTGCCCGACATGGACGGTTACGAGGTGCTGCGCCGGTTGCGCGCCGCCCGCATCGAGACGCCGGTGCTGATCCTGTCGGGCCTGACCGAGCCGGACAAGAAGATCAAGGGCCTGGGATCGGGGGCCGACGACTACCTGACCAAGCCGTTCGACAAGGGCGAGCTGGTGGCCCGCATCCAGGCCATCGTGCGGCGCTCCAAGGGCCATGCCCAGTCGGTGATCGAGACCGGAAAGCTGGCGGTCAACCTGGACGCCCGCACCGTCGCGGTCTCCGGCGATCCGCTGCACCTGACCGCCAAGGAATACGGCATCCTGGAACTGCTATCCTTGCGCAAGGGCCAGACCCTGACCAAGGAGCAGTTCCTCAACCACCTCTATGGCGGCATCGACGAGCCTGAACTGAAGATCATCGACGTCTTCATCTGCAAGCTCCGCAAGAAGCTGTCCACCGCCACCGGCGGCGAATCCTACATCGAGACGGTGTGGGGGCGCGGCTATGTGCTGCGCGACCCCGAAGCTCCCCAGGCCGGGCGTCCCGCCAAGGCCGGGTGATCCTCTCACGCCCCCTCGCCCTCCAGGGAGAGGGGCGAGCGAAGCGAGGGGTGAGGGGCATTACGCGCGGTAGCGCGGACAATAACGGTTCAGGCGGTAACCCAGTCACATGGCGCGCCGACGCGCGCGGCCCCTCACCCGGCCTACGGCCACCCTCTCCCTGGAGGGAGAGGGTTATTCATCAGACCGGAGAGGATGGCATGACCAAGCGCTTCTTCCTGTTCGGACTGGGCTTTTCCGGCCGGGTGATCGCCCGCGCCCTGCTGGCCGCCGGCTGGAGCGTGGTCGGCACCAGCCGCTCCGGCGAAACTCCCGACCTGCCCGGTATCGAAACACTGCCCTTCGACCGCGACCATCCCTTGCCGGCCGGGGCGCTGGACGGCGTCACGGCGGTGCTGTCCTCGGTGCCGCCCGACGCGGCAGGCGACCCGGTGCTCGACATCATGGGCGCGGCCATCCGGGCGCAAGGTCCCGGCTGGGTCGGCTATCTGTCCACCACCGGCATCTATGGCGACCACGGCGGCGGCTGGGTCGACGAGACCACCCCACCGGACCCCAGCCTCGACCGCTCGCGCCGCCGGCTCGCCGCCGAACAGGCCTGGCAAGCCCTGCCGGCCCACATCTTCCGTCTGGCCGGCATCTACGGGCCGGGCCGCTCGGCCATCGACACCGTCCGGGCCGGCACGGCCAAGCGCGTCGTCAAGCCGGGACAAGTGTTCAGCCGCATCCATGTGGACGACATCGCCGGCGCGGTGCTGGCCTCGCTGGCCCGGCCTCATCCGGGCGCCGTCTACAATCTGTGCGACGACGACGCGGCACCGCCCCAGGAGGTGATCGCCGAGGCCTGCCGCCTGCTGGGAGTCGCGCCGCCGCCCGAATTGAGCTGGGACGAAGCCAGGGCCAGCCTGTCGCCCATGGCGCTGAGCTTCTACGCCGACAACAAGCGGGTCGCCAACCGGCGCATGAAGGAGGAATTGGGGGTGGTGTTGAAATACCCCACCTACCGCGAGGGACTGGCGGCGATCCTCAGCGGAGCCTGAGCGCCAGCGGCCCCAACGCCGCCACCGCTCCCAGCGAGGCGAAGGCCAGACCCCAGGCCAGGCCGGTGGTGGCGCCGCCGACCCGGTCCAGCACCATGCCGAAGGCCAGCGGCCCGACGAAGCCGGCGCCGAAACCCAGCAGCGAATGGATGGCGATGGTGGCCCCGCGCCGCGCCGGCTCCGCCGCCATCACCGCGCCGGTGGTCAGCGCCGCCGAATCGATCTGGATCAGCACGGTGTGGAACAGCATCAGCCCGACCACCGCGCCATAGGGCAGGCCGCCGCAAAAGCCGATCACCGCCGCCAGCAGGGCGGAGGCCAGCATGGCGGCGGCACAGACCCGGCGGCGGTCGAACCGCACCGCCAGGTCGGCGCCGACGACGCTGGCCACCACGGCCAGCAGGGCGGCGATGGTGGCGGCGGCGGTGGGCGACGGTCCGGCGGCGCCGGGCTGCGCCGCCAGCACCCAGGCCAGGAAGGCGACCATCCACGACCGCGCGCCGAACAGTTCCCAGACATGGGCGGCGTAGCCCAGCACATAGCCCATGGCGGCGCGGTTACGCAGGACCGGCGCGAAGTCGAACGGATTGGTCCGGCGCGCCGGAGCCACCGGCCGCACCGCGGGCAGACTCACCGCCACCAGCACCGCCGCCGCCAGGGCCGAACCCGCCGCCAGGGCGAAGGCGGCCCGCCAGCCGAAGGCCGCCGCCACCACCCCGGTCACCAGGAACGAGCCCGAGGTCCCCAGCGAGAAGCTGGCGGTGTAGAAGCTGATCCAGCGCGGCTGCCGGGGGCCGGCCACTCGGTCGACCAGGGCCTTGAGCCCCGGCATGTAGGTGCCGGCCAGGCCGACGCCGCTTAAGGTCCGCCAGGCCAGCGCCGACCAGAAGCCCTCGGCGGTCAGGGCGAAGCCCAGGGCCGAAACGGCGGCGATCACGGCGCCGGCCAGATAGACCCGCTTGGCGTCGACGCGGTCGGTCAAGGCGGTGAGAAACGGCACCGCCACGGTGTAGCCGGCGAATACCACTCCCGAGATCCAGCCGGCCTCGGTGTTGGACAGGGACCACTCGACCATGAACCCCGGCAGCAACGCCGGAAACGAAAAGATGCCGACCATGGTCAGCACCTCTGCCGCGCACAGGCAGAAGACGGCGGGGGCTCCGGTCGAGGCTTCGGAATCGCGTGTCATGGCCCTCCCGACTTAAAATCCGCCACACTTGGCCCCTGCCCGACCAGCTTACGGCAGCCTCCCTCCTATCCCAACAGATAGGAAACCCCAACCCCCGCTCGGCGAGCATTTACAAGGTTGCCAGGATGTTGCATGGTCGTTCGATTATGACCTTCGCCACCGATTCTGTCCGCCTGCTTATTATTGAAGACAACCCTGGTGACCAGCGGTTGATCGAGATCGAATTGGCCGATGCGACGCAGGGCTGGACCACCCGCTGTTGCGCCACCCTGGCCGAGGCGCGGCCGCTGGCGCCGTTCAACGACTTCGACTGCATCTTGTCCGACCTGGGCCTGCCCGACGCCTCGGGCATCGAATCGGTGCTGGCGCTCAAGGCCTGGGCTCCCGACAAGACCCTGGTGGTCCTGACCAGCCTGGATGACGAGCGGGTGGCCCAGGAAGCCATCCGCGCCGGCGCCCAGGACTACGTGGTCAAGTCCGACGCCGGCCTCACCATGCTGCCGCGGGTGATCCGCCACGCCATCGAACGCCAGCACGGCCGCAGCGCGCTGGAAGCGTCGCACCGCACCAACCAGGCGCTGCTGGACGCCAGCCACGACGTCGCCCTGCTGCTGGATTCGGACGGCGCCATCATCACCCTCAACGCCGAGGCCGAGCAGTATTTCGCCCAATCGCCGGAGAATCTGATCGGGCATTCGATCTTCGAGTTGCTGCCGGTCAGTCTGGTGACCTACTGCCGGGCCTATCTGCTGCAAGCGCTGGAAAGCGGCAAGACCGTCGAGTTCGAGGATACGGACGGCCTGCACTGGTTCGCCAAGCGCCTGCTGGCGGTGATGGGGGTCACCCCCGACGAACATCGCTGCGCCATGTTCTCGCGCGACATCACCTCCGAGCGCGCCGCCGCTGCCAAACTGGCCGAGGCCAAGGAAGCGGCCGATTTCGCCAACCGGGCCAAGACCGAGTTCATGGGCCGCATGAGCCGCGACATCCGCACCCCGCTCAACGACGTCATCGGCTTCGCCGAACTGATCTCCAGCGAAATGCTGGGGCCGCTGGCGCCGAGCGGCTATCGCGAATACGCCGATTCCATCCTCAAATCTGGCAGCCAGATCCTGAAGCTGATCGACCGCATCACCGACGTGTCCATGCTGGAATCGGCGCTGCTCAAGGACGAGGTCTCGTATCGCGATCTGGTGGAGCTGTCGCCCGACCTGATCTGCGTCTGCGTCGACGGCATCATCGAGCGCATCAACGCCGCCGGCCTCGGCATGCTGCGGGCACCCTCGGCAAGTGCGTGCGAAGGCAAGCACATCACCGAGTTCATCCATCCCGACTACCGGGCCATCTTCGACGGCGGCCTCGACGCCCTGTACGAGGAGGGCCATCCCCTGCCGGTCAAGGTGGTGACCTTCGCCGGGCGGGTCCGCGACATCGAACTGTCGGCGGTGCCGCTGCGCCGTGAACATCAGAGCGCCACCCTGCTGGTGGGGCGCGACACCACCGAGGTGACGGCGGCCATGCGGGCGGTGGCGGCGCGCGAGCACCGTATCCGCGCCATCATGGACACCGTGCTGGACGGCATCGTCACCATCGACGAAGACGGAACCATCCTGAACGCCAACCTGTCGGTGGAGCGCATCTTCGGCTACTCGCTGTCGGAAGTGGTGGGGGCCAACGTCTCGGTGCTGATGCCCGAACCCGACGCCGGCCGCCATAGCGGCTATATCAAGAATTACATCGCCACCGGCGTCGGCGCCATCATCGGCATCGGCCGCGAGGTGATGGGACGGCGCAAGGACGGCTCGGTGTTCCCCGTCCATCTGTCGGTCTCGGAGCTGCGGGTGGAAAAGCGCCGCCTGTTCACCGGCACCATCCGCGATCTCACCGAAAACAAGCAACTGGCCCAGCGCGTCGCCTATCTGGCCAATCACGACTCGCTCACCGACCTGCCCAACCGGGCGCTGCTGTCCGACCGCCTGGGGCAGGCGGTGGCCATGGCGCGGGCCGCCGGCCAGTTCGTGGCGGTGCTGACCATCGACCTGGACGGCTTCACCACCATCAACGATTCGCTGGGTCATGACGCCGGCAACGCCTTGCTGCGCGAGACCGGGCGGCGGCTGGCCCAGGGGGTCGGGGTCACCGGCACGGCGGGACGGCTGGCCGGCGACGAATTCGCGGTGGTGCTGCCGCAACTGACCGATTTGGAGGATATGTCGAAGGCGGTGGAGCGGATCCGCGAGGTCCTGTCCAGGCCGCACATGGTGCATGGCTCCGAACTGGTCATCCCGGTGGATATGGGGGTGGCGCTCTATCCCCGCGACGGCGACGACGCCCTGGACCTGCTGCGCAATGCCGAAATGGCGCTGCACTCGGTCAAGCGTCAGGTGGACGAGCGGTTGGGCTTCTTCGACGCCGCCATGTCCTACGCGGTGACCGAGCGCCTGACCCTGGAACGCTCCATCAAGGACGCGCTGAAGGCCGGCCAGTTCGAGCTGTTCTTCCAGCCGCAGGTGGATCTCGGCAGCTACGCCCTGGTAGGGGCCGAGGCGCTGATCCGCTGGCGCCACCCCGAACTGGGCATCATCCTGCCGGACAAGTTCATTCCGGTGGCCGAGGAGACCGGGCTGATCGTCCCCATGGGAACCTGGGTACTGCAATCCGCCTGCCGCCATCTGCGGCAGTGGACCGACCAGGGGATCACCGGCCTTCGCCTGGGCGTCAACGTCTCCGGCCGCCAGTTCCGCGAGCAGGACCTGCCCAACATCGTCGCCGACGCCATCGCCGAGGCGGGGGTAGACGCCACCCTCATCGACCTGGAACTGACCGAAAGCATGCTGATGGCCGACGGCGAAGGCACGCTGAAGATGCTGCGCGCCCTGGCCAAGCTGGGAGTGACGCTGTCCATCGACGATTTCGGCACCGGCTATTCGTCGCTGGCCTATCTCAAGCGCTTCCCCATCAACACGGTCAAGATCGACCGCGCCTTCGTGCGCGACCTGGACCAGGACGAAGACAGCCGCGTCATCGTCAACGCCATCATCTCGCTGGCGCATTCGCTGTCGTTGAAGACCATCGCCGAAGGCGTCGAGACCGAAACCCAGGCTTCCCTGCTGGCCCGCCACGGTTGTGACGAGATCCAGGGCTACCTGATCGGGCGGCCGTTACAGGTCGTTGATTTCACCGCCTTCGTTACCGACTATAATGCCCGGCGCGCCGGCAAGGCTCTCCCGATCGGGGCAGGGCAACTTTGAGGGGGTAATGACTATGACGGGAACCGTCGTCATCGTCGAAGACAACGCGATGAACATGAAGCTGCTGGAACAGGCGCTCAGCATCGCCGGCTACGCTACCGTCAAGTCCTCCGACGGCGACGGATTGGTCGACCTCACCGCCGCCAGCGGCGCGGCGGTCATCCTGATGGACATCCAGCTGCCCAAATATTCCGGGGTGGACCTGCTCAAGCTGCTGAAGGCCGACGCCCGCACCCGCGACGTGCCGGTGGTGGCGGTGACCGCCTTCGCCGATCCCGATTCGGTGGCCGGCTTCCTGGCGGAAGGGTTCGAGCAGGTGATCACCAAGCCCATCTCCATCCGCAAGCTGCTGGACGAGGTGGCGCGCTATTGCGGCGTCGGCGCCTGACCACCCGGCCTTGTGATATCCTGCCGCTGCCGCACACGGGCGCAAGTGCGCCCGCGCTGCTCGTGCGGCGAGAGCCAAGGCGGACGGAGGTCCGCCGCCCGGCGATTGAGGGGCACCAGAAATGACTCTCCTCCCCTTGCAATCGCATGTGCCGCACGCTATAAGCGTCCCCTTCCTGAACGGACAAGGCTGTCAGGGCTGCCTTGCCGTTTCTTCTCGCTGAGACACTTCCAGATCAAGGAAAGCGAAAATGCCCAAGATGAAGACCAAGAGCTCCGCCAAAAAGCGGTTCAAGCTCACCGGCACCGGCAAGGTGAAGGCCAACGTCGCGTTCAAGCGCCACTGCCTGAGCGCCAAGACGTCGAAGATGAAGCGCCAGCATCGCGGCACCTTCATGCTGTTCAAGACCGACAGCGACAACGTCAAGAAGTTCTACCTGCCGAACGGAGGCTGATCCATGGCTCGCGTCAAGCGGGGCGTGACCACCCACGCCCGTCATAAGAAGATTCTCAAGCTCGCCAAGGGTTACCGCGGCCGCTCCTCCACCTGCTTCCGGATCGCTATCCAGAAGGTCGAGAAGGCGCTGCGTTACGCCTACCGCGACCGTCGTGCCAAGAAGCGCAACTTCCGCGCCCTGTGGATCCAGCGCATCAACGCCGGCGCCCGCGCCCATGGCATGGTCTATTCGCGCTTCATGGACGGCCTGAAGAAGGCCAACATCGCGCTCGACCGCAAGGTGCTGTCCGACATCGCCATCCGCGAGCCGGAAGCGTTTAAGTCGCTGGTGGACAAGGCCCAGGCCGCCCTCCAGTAAGACTTCCTGACGGAAGCTAAAGTGATGGAGAGGGGCCGGCCCAATCGGGGCGGCCCCTTTTCCTGTTCTAGGGGATAGGACAAACCCATGCAGGACCTCGATAAGATCCGCGCCGAAGCCCTGGCCGCCGTGGCGGCGGCCAGCACGCCGGACCAACTGGATGCCGCCCGCGTCGCCGCCTTGGGCAAGAAGGGCACCATCTCGGGCCTGATGAAGACGCTCGGCGCCATGGGCCCCGAGGAGCGCAAGGCCGCCGGCGCCACCCTCAACGCCGTCCGCGACGAGGTCGCCGCCGCCCTGGATGCCGCCAAGGCGGTGCTGGACACCAAGGCGCTGGACCAGCGGCTGGCCCACGAGCGCATCGATGTCACCCTGCCGGCGCGCCCGGACACCCTGGGCCGCATCCATCCCATCAGCCAGACCATCGAGGAAATCACCGCCATCTTCGCCCAGATGGGCTTCGTGGTGGCCGAAGGTCCCGATATCGAGGACGACTTCCACAATTTCACCGCGCTGAACATTCCCCCCGAGCATCCCGCCCGCCAGATGCACGACACCTTCTATTTCGGCGAAAGGCCGGAAGGAGGGCGTCACCTGCTGCGCACCCATACCAGCCCGGTGCAGATCCGCACCATGCTGAGCGACAAGCCGCCGATCCGGGTGCTGGTGCCGGGCCGCACCTATCGCTGCGATTCCGACATGACCCATACGCCCATGTTCCATCAGGTGGAGGGGCTGGTGATCGACGAGGCCACCCATATGGGTCACCTCAAGGGCTGCCTGATCGAGTTCGTTCGCGCCTTCTTCGAGGTGGACGACGTGCCGGTGCGGTTCCGCCCCAGCTTCTTCCCCTTCACCGAGCCGTCGGCCGAGGTCGATATCGGCTGCTCGCGCGAGGGCGGGGAACTCAAGATCGGCCCCGGCGCCGGCTGGCTGGAGATCCTCGGCTGCGGCATGGTCCATCCCAATGTGCTCAGGAATTGCGGCATCGACCCCGACCGCTATCAAGGCTTCGCCTTCGGCATGGGAGTGGAGCGGGTGGCCATGCTGAAATACGGCATCCCCGATCTGCGCACCTTCTTCGATTCCGACCTGCGCTGGCTGAAGCATTACGGCTTCGTGCCGCTGGACGTCCCCACGCTTTCGGGAGGGTTGACCCGATGAAGTTCACGCTTGCCTGGCTCAAGGACCACCTTGAGACCACCGCCACCCTGGACCAGATCGAGATCGGCCTCACCGCCGTGGGTCTGGAGGTCGAGAGCATCGACGACCCCTCCAAGCATCTGGACGGCTTCGTCGTGGGTCATGTCCTGGAGGCCGAAAAGCACCCCAACGCCGACAAGCTGAAACTGTGCAAGGTCGACACCGGCAGCGCCACCATCCAGGTGGTGTGCGGCGCCCCCAATGCCCGGGTCGGTCTCAAGGTGATCCTGGCGTTGCCCGGCACCCGCATTCCCCATAACGGCGAAACCCTGAAGAAGGGCAATGTGCGGGGCGTCGAGAGCCAGGGCATGATGTGCTCGTGGCGCGAACTGAAACTGGGCGAGGACCATGACGGCATCGCCGAACTGGCGGCCGACCTCGCCGTCGGCGCCCGCCTGCTCGACATCATGAGCTTCGATCCCATGATCGAGATTTCGGTCACCCCCAACCGCGCCGACTGCCTGGGCGTGCGCGGAATCGCCCGCGATCTCGCCGCCTACGGGCTGGGCAACCTGAAGCCGCTCGAGGTCGAGCCGGTGCCGGGCAGGTTCAAGAGCCCCATCGGCGTACGCCTGGAGTTCGAGCCCGAGGACGCGGCCGCCTGCCCGCTGTTCGCCGGCCGCCATATTCGCGGCGTGACCAACGGCGACAGTCCGCAATGGCTGAAGGACCGCCTGACCGCCATCGGCCTGCGCCCCATTTCGGTGCTGGTGGACATCACCAACTTCTTCACCTACGACCTGTCGCGGCCGCTGCATGTGTTCGACGCCGCCAAGGTCAAGGGCGACATCCGCGCCCGGCTGGCCAAGCCGGGCGAGAGCCTGGCGGCGCTGAACGGCAAGACCTACGCCCTGGATGCCAGCATGACGGTGATCGCCGACGAAGCCGGACCCGAGGCGCTGGCCGGCATCATCGGCGGCGAGCATTCCGGCTGCACCGAGACCACCACCGAGGTCTTCCTGGAAGCCGCCTATTTCGATCCCATCCGCACCGCCGCCACCGGCCGCAGGCTGGAAATCCTGTCCGACGCCCGCTTCCGTTTCGAACGCGGCGTCGATCCCGGTTTCGTGGTGCCGGCCATGGAGCTGGCCACCCGCATGATCATCGATCTGTGCGGCGGCGAGGCTTCCGAGCCGGTGATCGCCGGCACCGAGCCCGACTGGCAGCAATCCATCGTGCTGCGGCCCGAGCGGGTCGCCGCCCTGGGCGGCGTCCAGGTCCAGGTCGCCCGCATGGAGGCCGTCCTCAACGACCTGGGCTGCGCCGTGGCCGAGCATGATGACGGCCTCTTGATCAATCCGCCGTCCTGGCGCGGCGACATCGCCGCCGAGCACGATCTGGTGGAAGAGGTCATCCGCATCAACGGCTACGACAACATCCCGTCGGTGCCGCTGCCGCGCTCGCCCATGCCCAAGCCGGTGCTGACCCCCGGTCAGCGCCGTTCCGGCTGGGTGCGGCGTCAGCTGGCGTCGCGTGGACTGGTGGAAACGGTGACCTGGTCGTTCCTGCCCGAAGCCCAGGCCAAGTTGTTCGGCGGCGGCGCCCCCGAGATGCATCTGGCCAATCCCATTTCCAGCGATCTCGACGTCATGCGCCCCTCGGTGCTGCCCAACCTGATCGCGGCGGCCGGCCGCAACGCCGACCGCGGCATGCGCGACCTGGGGCTGTTCGAGATCGGGCCGCAGTTCGACGGTCCCGAACCCGGCCAGCAGCGTCAGGTCGCCGCCGGCATCCGCGCCGGCAAGGCCAGAGACCGTCACTGGGCCGACCCCGCCCGGGCCGTCGACGCCTTCGACGCCAAGGCCGACGCCTTGGCCGCCATCGCCGCCGCCGGGGGCAATCCCGACAGCCTGCAAGTGGGGACCGAGGCCCCGTCCTGGTACCACCCCGGCCGCTCCGGCTCGCTGAAGCTGGGCAACAAGCTGATCGCCCTGTTCGGCGAGATCCACCCCGGCATCCTGGGAAGCCTCGACGTCAAGGGGCCGGTGGTCGGCTTCGAGCTGTTCCTGGAGGCGCTGCCGCCGGCCAAGCCCAAAGCCACCAAGGCGCGGCCGCTGCTGCGGGCCTCGGCGTTCCAGCCGCTGGAGCGCGACTTCGCCTTCACCCTGGACAGCGCGGTCGCCGCCGACGCGGTGGTGCGCGCCGCCAAGGGCGCCGACAAGACCCTGGTCGCCGACGTGACGGTGTTCGACCTCTACGAGGGCGACAAGATGGCGGCGGGCAAGAAGTCGCTGGCCATCACCGTGACCCTGCAACCCACCGACAAGACCCTCACCGACGAGGAGATCGAGGCGGTCGGCGCCAAGATCGTCGCCGCGGTGACCAAGGCCACCGGCGGCGAGCTGCGCGGGTAGTTCATAACATAGCAAGGATGCGAGGGGCCGCGAGGCCCCTCGCGCACCCCCGACAATGCCCACCATCATCCTGGTCCGCCACGGCGAGACCGTCTTCAACCGGGAAGGCCGCATCCAGGGCCACCTGGATTCGCCGCTGACCCTCAAGGGCACCGAGCAGGCCTGCCGCTACGGCGTCGCCATCCGCCGCCTGATCGGTGACGGCCAGAGTTGGCGGGTGGTGTCGAGCCCGCTGGGACGCTGCGCCCAGACCACCGGCATCCTGTGCGAACTGGCCGGCCTCGACGCTGCCACCACCACCTTCGATCCCCGTCTGAAAGAGGTGAACACCGGCAGCCTGTCCGGCCGGCTCAAGGCCGAGCTGCCGCCCGAGACGACCGGCGGCAGCGGCCTCGGCCACTGGGTGTTCCACAGCCCCGACGGCGAAAGCCACTCCGCTGTCGCCGCCCGGCTGGCCACGTGGCTGGCCGACCTCCAGCCCGGCGAGCGGCTGGTGGTGGTCAGCCACGGCATCGCCGGCCGGGTGCTGCGCGGCCTCTATCTCGGCCAGGACCCCGACACCGCCATGCGCGGCGACAGCCCCCAGGACGCGGTGTTCGTCCTCAAGGGCGGCACGGTCGAGCGGGTGACGTGCTGATGTCTACAAATTCGCCTTGAACCACGCCTGCAACCGGCCCCAGCCGTCCTTGGCCGCCGCCTCGCGGTAGGACGGGCGGTAGTCGGCGTGGAAGGCGTGGGGCGCGTCGGGATAGACTTTGATCTCCACCGCCACCTTGGCCTGTTTCACCGCCACTCGCATCTGCTCGACCGTGTCTTGGGGAATGCCCTGATCGGCGCCGCCATACAGGCCCAGCACCGGCGCCGTCAGCTCCGCCGCCACGTCGATGGGATTCCTCGGCGTCAACGCCGACGCCTCGCCGACCAGCTTGCCGTACCACGCCACCCCGGCCTTGAGCTTGGGATTATGGGCGGCATACAGCCAGACGACGCGTCCGCCCCAGCAGAAGCCGGTGATGCCGAGGCGGGCCGGATCGCCGCCATTGGCCGCCGCCCAGGCGGCGGTGGCGTCCAGGTCGGCCATCACCTGGGCGTCGGGGACCTTGGCGACGATGGAGGACAAGATGGTGGGAATGTCGGAGATCACCGCGGGATCGCCCTGGCGGAAATACAGCTCCGGCGCCACCGCCTGATAGCCCAGCTTGGCCAGCCGGCGGCAGATGTCGCGGATATGCTCGTGAACGCCGAAGATCTCCTGCACCACCAGCACGGTGGGGAATTTCCCCGTGCCGGCCGGCATGGCGGCATAGGCCGGCATGGAGGTGCCGCCGGTGGTGGGAATCATCACCGCCCCGGCGGAAAGGCCGGTGGCGTCGGTGGCGATGGCCTCGGCCGAAGCAGGGCTGACCGCCAGGGCGTAGCCGGTGGCCAGCACCGCCGCCGACACGAAGCCGCGCCGGGTCATGTCGGCATTGGGCAGCAGACTCTTGACGTGATCGTCCATCACCATCTCTCCCGGATTGAATCCCTGGCGCAAGGATGGCATCGCGAGGACAAGGAGACAATAGAACGGGTGGGGGGTGTTGACGCGCCCATTCGGAGCGCAGCGACTAGCCCGTTGAGGGCGCGCGCCACGTGGCGCGGAAGCCCCAGCGAGCGGATGCTCGCGCCGGCGCTTGAGGCGTATGCAATGCTTTGGGCAATCGCCGATAGCGATTGCCCAGGTTGACGCGCCCGCGCCGCCGCCGCATCTTGGCGCCATGTTTCCGCTGTTCACCCATTTCGGCCATACCCCCGACCCGCTGCTGATGCTGTTCATGGCCATCGCGGTGGACGCGGCGCTGGGCGAGATGGGCTGGCTGTTCCGCGTCATCCCCCATCCGGTGGTGATGATCGGCCGCGTCGTCGCCAGCCTCGACAAGCGGTTGAACAAACCGGAACGCTCGGAGGCGGACCGCCGGCTGCGCGGCGTCCTGCTGGTGTTCGTCATGGCGGCGATGGCGCTGTCCGTCGGCGGGGGGATCGCCTTTCTGGCCCGGACCCTGCCGCATGTCTGGCTGGTCGAGGTGTTCGTCGCCGCCACCTTGCTGGCCCAGCGCTCGCTGTTCGAGCATGTCCACGACGTGGCCCTGGCCCTGACCCAGGGCGGCGTCGAGGCCGGGCGCTACGCGGTGTCGCGCATCGTCGGGCGCGACCCGCTGTCGCTGGACGAGTATGGCGTCGCCCGCGCCGCCATCGAAAGCCTGGCCGAGAACTTCGCCGACGGGGTGGTGGCGCCGGTGTTCTGGTACGCCGTCGCCGGCCTGCCCGGCCTACTGCTCTACAAGACGGTCAACACCCTGGACAGCATGGTCGGCTACCGCAACGACAAGTACCGCGCCTTCGGCATGGCCGCGGCCCGGCTGGACGACCTGCTGAACCTCGTCCCCGCGCGCATGGCAGCCCTGATGCTGGCGCTGGCGGCGCCGTTCGTGCCCAAGGGCAAGCCGGTGGCGGCACTGGTCACCATGGTCACCGACGCCCGCCATCACCGCTCGCCCAATTCCGGCTGGCCCGAGGCCGCCGCCGCCGGCGCCCTGGGTCTGGCCCTGGGCGGGCCGCGCAAATATCCCGGTCTGGTGGTGGACGAGAAATGGATCGGGTCGGGCCGGGCGCGGGCCGGCATCGCCGATATCCACCGGGCGCTGCACCTGTTCACCGTCGCCTGCGTCCTGGATGCCGGATCGGTGGTTCTGCTGCTCTGGCTCCAATCCTAGACTTAAGCTATAGTAACCCTGTCGAATGTTTCCGGGTATGCCCATGGCCAAGCCAGACAATCCCATGCAGGCGCGGATCGCCGCATGGCTGAATGACGGCAAGCTCCGGCGCCACAACGACTATGTTGGGCGCGGGCAGCGTTATGCCCGGTTGCCCGACGAACTGCTGCTGCGTAGCTGGACCTTGTCGCGGCAATGCAGCCAGATCCGCCCCTTCGACACCGACCTGATGCACGAACAGACCGACCTGACCTCGGAAATGGAGCTGCGCGGTCTCGACATCCCCACCACTCCCGCCTACGACGCCTATCTGGCCTTGTTGGACAGCGAGGTCCGGGTGATGGAGGAGCGGGCCTTCAGCCCGGATCCGTTCGGTTAGCAATCCGCCATAACGGCTCGACCGCCATGTGCCGCTCCAGATGGTCGGCCAGACGGTCCAGCACGTCGTCCACCAGGGTCTCGTAGGCCAGACCGCCGCCGCGACCGGGCCGCAGCCCGGCGAGAAAGCCGGCGCGGAAGGAATCCGAGGCGAACAGCCCGTGCAGATAGCACCCCGACACCAGACCGTCGCGCGACACCGCGCCATCGGGCCGGCCGTCCAGCGTCAGCAGCGGCCGCGCCGTGTCGGGACCGCTGGTGCGCCCCATATGCATCTCGTAGCCCCGGACCGCCACGCCGCCGGCGGCGGTGCCGGCCATCTCGGTCAGCACCTTGTCGCCCTCCATCACCGTGTCCACCGCCAGCAGCCCCAGCCCGGCGGCGACTCCGCCGACCGGGCCTTCCACCCCCAGCGGGTCGGCGACGCGGCCGCCCAGCATCTGATAGCCGGCGCAGATCCCCAGCACCCGGCCGCCCCGGCGCAGATGGGCCTTGATGTCGATGTCCCAGCCCTGCTGCCGCAAGAAATTCAGGTCGGCGATGGTGGATTTGGAACCGGGCAGGATGATCAGGTCGGCGTCGAGCGGCAGTGGCCGCCCCGGCGCCACCATCTCCAGCCGCACATCGGGCTCCGCCGCCAGCGGGTCGAAATCGTCGAAATTGGCGATGCGCGACAACCGGGGCACGATGATACGGATGCCGTCACCGCCACTCGACCGACCGGTCAGGGAGGCGGCATCCTCGGCCGGCAGCAGGGCGGCATCGGCGAACCAGGGAATGATGCCGAGGCAGGGCAGACCGGTGCGTTCGAAAATGATGTCCACCGCCGGGGCGAATAGGGCGGGATCGCCACGAAAGCGGTTGATGACATAGCCCTTGAGCCGGGCGCGCTCGGTCTCCGGCAGCAGGGCATGGGTGCCGACGATGGCGGCGATGACGCCCCCCCGGTCGATATCGGCCACCAGCACCACCGGAATGTCGGCGGCCTCGGCGAAGCCCATATTGGCGATGTCGGCGGCGCGCAGGTTGACCTCGGCGGCGCTGCCGGCCCCTTCGACCACCATCAGGTCGGCCTCGGCCTCCAGCCGCGCGAAGCTTTCCAGCACCTTGGGCAGCAGCGAGGGCTTCAAGGCGTAATAGTCGCGCGCCGTGGCGCTGGCCACGACCTTGCCCTGGACCACCACCTGGGCGCCGGTCTCGCTCTGCGGCTTCAACAGCACCGGGTTCATGTCGGAGCGCGGCCGCACCCCGCAGGCGCGGGCCTGCAACGCCTGGGCGCGGCCGATCTCGCCGCCATCCTCGGTCACGGCGGCGTTGTTGGACATGTTCTGCGGCTTGAACGGCCGCACGGCGAGGCCGCGCCGGGCGAACAGCCGGCACAGCCCGGCCGCCAGCAGCGATTTGCCCACGTCGGAGCCGGTGCCTTGCAGCATCAGGGCGGGTTTGCGCGATCGGATTGCGGTCATGGCGGCGACTGTCGCAGACCAGGGATGCCGGGGCAAGAGCGAGGCAAAGGTTGTCTTGAGTGGTCCTACCGCGTTATCACCTCCCCATGAGCCCTTCGCTTCGCCTCGACATCGCCGGTCGTGAGCTGTCGCTTGCCGTCCGTCGGTCGAGCACGGCCAGCCGCATGAGCCTGCGCATCGCCCCCGGCGGCGACGGCGTGGTGGTGGTGTTGCCGGTGGGCGTGCCGCTGGCCGAGGCCGAGCGCTTCGCCCACCATCAGCGCGACTGGATCGCCGGCCGGCTGGATTCCATGCCCGAGCGAATCGCCCTGGCCCCCGGCGCCGAACTGCCGTTCATGGGCCTTCCCCATCGGATCAATCATCAGCCCACCGCCCGGCGCGGCGTCTGGGCCGAGGAGGGCCGGATCAACGTCTCGGGGCGCGAGGAGCATGTGGCGCGGCGGGTCGGCGCCTTCCTGCGCGACGAGGCCCGGCTGGTGCTGGCCCATCGCTCGCGCAGCTTGTCCGCAAGCATCGGCCGCAAGGTCGCCCGGGTGACGGTGCGCGACACCAAGTCGCGCTGGGGCTCGTGCACCGCCGATGGCGAGTTGTCGTTCTCGTGGCGGCTGATCCTGGCGCCAGGCTGGATCCTGGATTACGTGGTCGCCCACGAAGTGGCCCATCTGGCCGAAATGAACCACGGCCCCGACTTCTGGCGGCTGGTCGAGACCCTGGTCGGCAATCCCAAGCCGGCCCGCTCCTGGCTGAAGCTGCACGGACCCGGCCTGCACCGCTATGGATCCGCCCCATGACCCCCATCATCGCGCCCACCCGCACCTTGGCGGTTCTGCTGACCCTGCTGGTGGCGTTCGGACCCATGTGCACCGATCTTTATCTGCCGTCGCTGCCCGACATGGCCCGCGATCTCAAGACCACCACCGCCATGGTCCAGATGACACTGTCGGCCTTCGTCGCCGGCTTCGCGGTGATGCAGTTGGGCTACGGGCCGCTGTCGGACCGTTTCGGCCGTCGCCGCGTCATCATGGGCGGCGTGGTCCTCTATGTCGCCGCCAGCCTGTTCTGCGTCGTGGCGCCCACCATCGAGACGCTGATCGCCGGGCGGTTCGTCCAGGCGCTGGGGGCCTGCTGCGGTCCCGTGGTCAGCCGCGCCGTGGTCCGCGACATCTTCCCGCGCGAGCAGGCGGCCAAGGTGATGAGCTACATGGCCTCGGCCATGGCCTTGGCGCCGCTGGTGGCGCCCACCATCGGCGGCTGGTTCCACATCTGGTTCGGCTGGCGCTCCAACTTCCTGCTGCTGGCCCTGTTCGGGGTGATTCTGCTGGTCATGGTCTGGCGGCTGCTGGGCGAGACCAACCAGCACCCCGACCCCACCGCGCTTGATCCCGGCCGCATGCTGGAGAATTACGGCGCCCTGCTGCGCCACCGCGGCTTCGTCGGCTATGTCCTGACCGTGACGGTGATCTTCGGCGGCGTCTTCATCTACCTGTCCAGCTCGTCCTTCGTGCTGATCGACGCCCTGGGGCTGCCGCCCCAGTATTTCGGCCTCGGCTTCTCCATGGCCTCGCTGGGCTATCTGGTCGGCGGTTTCGTCGCCGCCCGCGTCACCCATCGCATCGGCATCGAGCGCATGGTCGGGATCGGTCTGGTGGGCTGCACCCTGGCCGGCATGGTGATGGCCGGGCTGGCCTGGTCGGGCATCGCCCAGTCGGGCATCGGCATGGTCGGCCGGGTCGCCTCGGTGATGGTGCCGATGATGGTGTTCTTCTCGTTCGCCGCCCTGGTGATGCCCAACGCCACCGCCGGGGCGATCGCGCCGTTTCCCCACATGGCCGGCGCCGCCTCGGCCGGGATCGGCTTCTCCCAGATGGCGGGCGGAGCGGTGATCGGCTGGGTGGGCGGTCTGGTGTTCGACGGCAGCGCTCGGCCCATGGCGACGGCCATGGCGGTGCTGGCCGCCCTGGCGACGGTGATCTTCTTCAGTCTGGTGCGGCGGCAAGCCGCCCCCGGCGACTGAGAGCCGACCGAAGGGAGTTGCGGCCAAGGGCCGGCGCGCCTCGTGGCACGAAAGCCAAGCCCACGGATGTGGGCGCCGGCAACTGAGGCTTATTTAAGGAGCGGCGGGAAGCCAAACCGTGAAGGTGGTGCCCTCGCCGACCTTGCTGTCGATGGTCAGCAGACCGCGATGGCGGTTGACGATGTGCTTGACGATGGCCAGCCCCAGGCCGGTGCCGCCCATCTTGCGTGACCTTGCGGTATCGACCCGGTAGAAGCGCTCGGTCAGACGCGGCAGATGTTCCTTGGCGATGCCTTCGCCATGGTCGCGGATGGAAACCCTGACCACCGGATCGGCCCGCAGCAGGGTGCCGGCGGAGCGCGGCAATTCAGCGGCGGTCGCGGCGGCGGCGCGGACCTCGATCTCGGTGTCGTCGCGACCGTATTTGACCGCGTTGTCCAGCAGGTTCTGGAACAGCTGCGCCAGCTCGTCAGGTTGGGCGACCACCGCCGCCAGTCCGGGATCCAGATCCAGGCGAATGGTCATGCCCTTGGCCTGGGCCAGCGGCTTCAGCGCCTCGGCGGCGGTGGTGACCAGCCGGACGAGGTCCACCCGCTCGCTGGGCGGGGTATGTTCGTTCAGCTCGATGCGCGACAGCGACAGCAGATCGGCCACCAGCCGGGCCATGCGGCCGGCCTGCTCGGCCATGATGGCGAGAAACTTCTCGCGCGCCTCCTCGTCGTCGCGGGCCGGGCCCTGGAGGGTTTCGATGAACCCCGACAGCGCCGCCAGCGGCGTGCGCAATTCATGGCTGGCATTGGCGACGAAATCGGCGCGCATGCGCTCCATGCGCTTGATGGTGGTGAGATCGTGCAGGGTCAGGATGGCGGTGCCGCCGTCGGCGGGCTGGCCCTGCAGCCGCTCGGCGCGGGCCAGGAACACCCGCTCCAGCGGCACCATCTGGGCGAATTCGCATTCGCGCGAGCTCGCCAGCCCGGCCAGAACCGCCTCGGTGATTTCCAGCACCGCCGGATCGCGCAGGAAGGCGGCCATGTCGCGCCCCGCCAGATCGCGGCCGAACAGCCGCGCCGCCGCCTGATTGGCCCGCACCACCTTGCGGGCCGGGTCGAGCAGCAGCAGCGGATCGGGCAGGTTGTCCAGCAGGCTTTCGTTGCGCCTGGCCGCCTCGGCCAGCTCCGCCGACTTGTGCTGCCACATGCGGCGCAGACCGCCGACGGCGGCGACGGTCTCGGCCAGGGTGGTGTCCTCGCGACCCGGCGGCGGTCCCGATTCGTCACCCAGCGCCAGCGAACGGATCCAGCGCGCCAGGGCGTCGAGGTCGCCGAGATGGGAGCGCACCATCACCACCAGGGCCGCCGCCACCGCCGCCCAGGCCCCGAAGGCCGGCCCGGCCGCCATGTGGCTGGTAGCGGCCAGGATCATCAGGACGATGCCGGTGGGACTGGACAGCAGCACCGCCACCGAAACGATACGACCGATGGTGACGGGACCGCGCCGGCTCATGGGGCTATTTCAACGCGTCGTAGCAGGCCAGCACCGCCATGTTGACGATGTCGTTGGCGGAGGCGTCCATGGAGGTGATCTGCGCCGGCTTGGACAAGCCCACCAGGATGGGGCCGATGACGCTGACCCCGCCCAGCTTCTGCAACAGCTTCGAGCCGATGGTGGCGGAATAAAGACCGGGCATCACCAGCACGTTGGCCGGCTGCTTCAGGCGACAGAACGGATAATGGCTGAGCAGGTCGGGATCGAGCGCCACGTCGGCGCCCATTTCGCCGTCATAGACGAAGTCCACCTTGCGGCTGTCCAGGATCTCCACCGCTTCGCGCACCCGCTCGGCGCGGTCGTTGCTGGGATTGCCGAAGGTGGAATAGCTGATCATGGCGACGCGGGGCTCGTGGCCCATCTGCCGCGCCTTATGGGCGGTCTGCACCGCGATGTCGGCCAGTTGCTCCGGCGTCGGCGTCTCCATCACCGTGGTGTCGGCGACGAACACCACCCGTCCCTTGGCGATGAACACCGTCATACCGAACATCAGCTCGCCCGGCGTCGGATCGATCACCTTCTGGATTTCCTCGAAGGCCTGCCAGTAGTTGCGGGTCAGGCCGGTCACCATGGCGTCGGCGTCGCCGGCCTGAACCATCAGGGCGGCGAAGATGTTGCGCTCCTGGTTGACCAGACGCTGGGCGTCGCGATAAAGCGCGCCCTTGCGCTGCATGCGCTCGTACAGCATGTCGGTGTAATGCTTGGTCTGGGGCGACAGCCGGGAATTGATGATCTCCAGCGATTCGGCCGCCGGCAGGCCGATGGCCTTCATGGTGGCGCGGATGCGCTCCTCGCGGCCGATCAGGATGGGATGGCCGAGGCCGGCATTGCTGAACGCCACGGCGGCGCGGATCTGCTTTTCCTCCTCGCCTTCGGCGAACACCACCCGCTTGGGGTTGGCCTTCACCGCCTCGGTGATGGCCTGCATGCTGGCCGAGGTCGGGTCGAGGCGGGCCGACAGTTCCCGCTTGTAGGCCTCCATGTCGATGATGGGCTTGCGCGCCACCCCGGTATCCATGGCGGCCTTGGCCACCGCCGGCGGAATCGCCGCGATCAGCCGGGGGTCGAACGGCACCGGGATGATGTATTCGGGACCATAGCGCAGGCGGCGGCCGGAATAGGCGGCGTCGACCTCGTCGGGCACGTCCTTGCGGGCCAGGGCGGCGATGGCCTTGACGGCGGCGATCTTCATGGCTTCGTTGATGGTCGAGGCCCGCACGTCCAGGGCGCCGCGGAAGATGTAGGGGAAGCCCAAAAGATTGTTGATCTGGTTGGGATAGTCCGAACGGCCGGTGGCGATGATGGCATCGGAGCGGACCGCCTTGACCTCCTCCGGGGTGACCTCGGGATCGGGGTTGGCCATGGCGAAGATGATGGGCTTGGCCGCCATGGCGGCGACCATCTCGGGAGTCACCGCGCCCTTGACCGACAGGCCCAGGAAGACGTCGGCGCCGTCCATGGCCTCGAATAGGGTGCGGGCCTTGGTCGGCACCGCATGGGCCGACTTCCACTGGTTCATGCCCTCGGTGCGGCCCTGATAGATCACCCCCTTGGTGTCGCACATCACCACGTTCTCGTGCCGGATGCCCATGGCCTTCATCAGCTCGATGCAGGCGATGGCGGCGGCGCCGGCGCCGTTGACCACCACCTTGGTGGTGGCGATGTCGCGGCCGGTGAGGTCCAGCGCGTTGATCAGGCCGGCGGCGGAGATGATGGCGGTGCCATGCTGGTCGTCGTGGAACACCGGGATCGGCATCAGCTCGCGCAGGCGCTGCTCGATGATGAAACACTCGGGGGCCTTGATGTCTTCCAGGTTGATGCCGCCGAAGCTGGGCCCCAGATAGCGCACCGCATTGATGAACTCCTCGACGTCGTGGGTATCGACCTCGAGGTCGATGGCGTCCACGTCGGCGAAGCGCTTGAACAGCACCGCCTTGCCCTCCATCACCGGCTTGCTGGCCAGCGCCCCCAGATCGCCCAGGCCCAGCACGGCGGTGCCGTTGGAGATCACCGCCACCAGGTTGCCCTTGGCGGTGTAGTCGTAGGCCAGCGCCGGATCACGGGCGATGTGCAGACAGGGAAAGGCCACCCCGGGGGAATAGGCCAGCGACAGGTCGCGCTGGGTAATCAGCGGCTTGGTGGGGACCACCTCGATCTTGCCGGGCCGCCCGGAGGCGTGCATCAGCAGGGTGTCGCGTTCGAGAGCGCCGGCGGCCTTGGCCTCGTCGCCGTTGGCCGAGGTGGTGTTGAAGTTTGCTGTCATGGTCCGTGTCTTCCCTGTTTTCGTCCGTCGGCGGGGCATTCGCCCTCGCCGGAACCCTCGGTGGTCAACCCGTCTTCAGTGGCGCTTGCCCTTGGCCCGCTCGAAGATGTGGATGTCGCTGCCGCCGGTCCGGGCCAGCAGCGCCTTGACTCTCTCCTCCTCGGCGGTGGTCTCGGTGCTGACCCACAGGATGACGGCACCGGCGGCCAGGGCACGGGCGAAATCGCCGGAATCGGGAATGGCGGCAACCTCGTCCAGCAATTCCTTCAAGGCGGCGCCGCCGACGCCGGCCGCCACCAGACCGGCGATCACCACGCCCACCGGACCAGCCGCCAGGGCGATCAGGCCGGCGGCCACCAGGGGGCCTTCGTATTTCATCTCGCCCACCAGGGCGACGAGGCCGTCGCGCCACTTCTGGGCCTTGCCCCCGGCCACTTCCAGGGAATCGTGGGAACTCAGGACCGATAGGCGGTCGCGCTCGACGCCCGCTTCCCGCAGGGCGCTGACGGCGGATTCAAAATGGCCGCGATCGGCGAAAGTGCCGACCACCTCGCGAAGCGCGGCGGTGCGGGGCTGGGTGGTGGTGGTCATGATGGTCTCCTCGTCATCGCCTGGGGTTTCAATTGTGCGCCAAGGCGAGGACTCTGCCTAGGGGGTGTCGCGCCTCATCGTCCATGATACTGTGCCCGGCACCCGCCCCCTCGCAGCAGCAGACCGCCCGTGACCGCCGACCTCCCGCCCGTTCCCCCCGCTCAAGACCTGGGCGACGCCACGCCGATGATGGCGCAGTACCTCGCCATCAAGCGGGCCCATGCCGATTGCCTGCTGTTCTACCGCATGGGCGATTTCTACGAATTATTCTTTGATGACGCGGTCAAGGCCTCGGCGGCGCTCGACATCGCGCTGACCAAGCGCGGCAAGCATCTGGGCGAGGATATCGTCATGTGCGGCGTGCCGGTGCGCGCCTCCGAGGCCTATCTGGCCAAGCTGGTGCGCTCGGGCTTCAAGGTCGCCATCGGCGAGCAGATGGAAGACCCGGCCGAGGCCAAGAAGCGCGGCTCGAAATCGGTGGTGGCCCGCGACGTGGTCCGGGTGATCACCGCCGGCACCCTGACCGAGGACACCCTGCTCGACGCCCGCAGCCATAACTACCTGGCGGCGGTGGCCGAGGCGCAGGGAGCGCTGGGCCTGGCCTGGGTCGATGTCTCCACCGGCGATTTCTCCACCCAGGCGCTGTCGGCCAAGACGCTCGCCGCCGCCCTGGCGCGGCTGTCCCCCGGCGAGCTGCTGGTCGGCGACCGCCTGCTGGGCACCGAATCGCTGTTCGAGGTCTGGGCCGAGTGGAAGACCGTGCTGTCGCCGCTGCCCTCCGCCCGCTTCGATTCCGAGAATGCCAAGCGGCGGCTGGAGGCGCTGTACGGCGTCGGCGCCCTGGACGGTTTCGGCGCCTTCTCGCGGCCCGAACTGGCGGCCGGCGGCGCCCTGGTCGACTATGTCGAGCTGACCCAGAAGGGCAAGATGCCCCGCCTGTCACCGCCGAAGCGCCTCGCCGAGGGCGCGGTGATGGAGATCGACGCCGCCACAAGACGCAACCTGGAGCTGGCCGAGACCCTGACCGGCGAGCGCAAGGGCTCCCTGCTGGCCACCATCGACCGCACGGTGACAGGAGCCGGCGCCCGGCTTCTGGCGGCGCAGTTGGCGGCGCCGCTGACCGATCCGGCCGAGATCGACCGCCGCCTCGACATGGTGGCGTTCTTCGTCGAGCACGAGGGCGTGCGCAGCGGGGTGCGGGACGCGCTCAAGCGCTGCCCCGATATCGAGCGCGCCCTGTCGCGCCTCAGCTTGGGACGCGGCGGGCCGCGCGACCTCGCCGGCATCCGCGACGGTCTGGCCGAGGTGCCGTCCTTGCGCAACCTGGTGTCCGCCCCGGCGCTGGACGCGCCGCCCGGTCTGGCCGATTGCGCCCGGGAGCTGGGCGAACATTCGGTGCTGGTGGACCGTCTCGGCCGCGCCCTGGCCCCCGACCTGCCGCTCAACGCCCGCGACGGCAATTTCATCGCCGAGGGCTACCACCCCGCCCTCGACGAGACCAAGGCGTTGCGCACCGAGGGCAAGGGGGCGCTGATGCGGCTGCAACTGCGCTATGCCGAGGAGACCGGGGTCGCCAACCTCAAGATCAGCCACAACAACATCATCGGCTACCATGTGGAAGTGCCGGCCAAGCAGGCCGACAAACTGGGCGAGGGCTTCATCCATCGCCAGACCATGGCCACCTCGGCCCGCTACACCACCACCGAGCTGATCGAACTGGCCGGCCGCATCACCGGAAGCGCCGACCGCGCCCTGGCCCTGGAGCAGGAGCTGTTCGCCGATCTGGTGCGCGAGGTCACCCTGCGCGCCGCCGAAATCGCCCGCACCGCCACCGCCCTGGCCACCCTGGACACCGCCGGCGCCCTGGCCCAGCTGGCGGCGACCAAGCGCTGGGCCCGGCCGCTGGTGGACGCCAGCACCGCCTTTCATATCGTCGGCGGCCGTCATCCGGTGGTGGAAGCGGCGCTGGAGGCGGCCCAGGGCGGCAGCTTCGTCGCCAATGACTGCGACCTGTCCGAGGCCCAGCGGCTGTGGCTGATCACCGGCCCCAACATGGCGGGCAAAAGCACGTTCTTGCGCCAGAACGCCCTGATCGCGGTGCTGGCCCAGATGGGGTCCTTCGTGCCGGCCGAATCCGCCCATCTGGGGGTGGTCGATCGGCTGTTCTCCCGCGTCGGCGCCGCCGACGACCTGGCGCGCGGCCGCTCCACCTTCATGGTGGAGATGGTGGAGACCGCCGCCATCCTCAACCAGTCGGGATCGCGCGCCCTGGTGATCCTCGACGAAATCGGCCGCGGCACCGCCACCTTCGACGGCTTGTCCATCGCCTGGGCAGTGGTCGAACACCTGCACGAGGTCAACCGCTGCCGCGCCCTGTTCGCCACCCATTACCACGAGCTGACCCGGCTGTCCGCCAAGCTGGCCGCGCTGTCCTGCCATATGATGAAGGTCAAGGAGTGGCAGGGCGACGTGGTGTTCCTGCACGAGGTTGGGGCCGGCGCCGCCGACCGCTCCTACGGCATCCATGTGGCCCGCCTCGCCGGCCTGCCCGGCGCGGTGGTCGGCCGCGCGGAAGAGGTGCTGGCCATCCTGGAAAAGTCGGATCAGGCCTCAGGCATGGCCAAACTGGCCGACGACCTGCCGCTGTTCGCCGCCATGGCGCCCCGACCGAAGCCGGCCGCCGCCGCCAAGCCCTCGGCGGTGGAAGAGAGCCTGAAAAGCGTCAACCCCGACGACCTGACGGCGCGCCAAGCGCTGGATCTGATCTACGAGTTGAAGCGGTTGCTTTAGGCTTCCGCCTCCTCCTCGCCGCCATCCTCGATGGCGGTGGCGCCAATGGCCAGCAGGGTGTCCACTCCGGCATCGGGAATGGCCTCCACCGAGCGCAGGCGGCGGTCGATGGCGCGGCGCCTGACCGCGACGGCGTCGATGGAGGACGAAGCCTCCTGCAACTTCTTCTGCACTTTGTCGAGCACGTCGCCATACTTGCCGAACTCGGTCTTGACCGCGCCCAGGATCTCCCACACCTCGGAGGAGCGCTTCTCGATGGCCATGGTCTTGAAGCCCATCTGCACCGCGTTGAGGATGGCCCCCAGGGTGGTCGGCCCCGCCGCCACCACCTTGTAGTCGCGCTGGATCATGTCCATCAGGCCGGGCCGGCGCAGCACCTCGGCATACAGCCCCTCGGTGGGCAGGAACAGGATGGCGAAGTCGGTGGTGGTGGGCGGATTGATGTATTTGTCACGGATGTCGCGGGCGAAGGACTTGACCCTGGTCTCCAGCGCCTTGGCGGCAACCTCCACCGCCTCGGGGTCGGCGCGCTCCACCGCCATTTGCAGACGCTCGTAATCCTCGTTGGGGAATTTGGAATCGATGGGCAGCAAGACCTCGGGGTCCTCGTCGCCCTTGCCGGGCAGGCGGATGGCGTAGTCCACCCGCTCGGCGCTGCCCTTCTTGCAATTGGCTTCCCGCATATACTGGTCGGCGCGGAAGATCTGCTCCAGCAGATTGCCCAGTTGGACCTCGCCCCAGGTGCCGCGGGTCTTGACGTTGGTGAGCACCCGCTTGAGATCGCCGACGCCGTTGGCCAGGCTTTGCATCTCGCCCAGGCCCTTATGGACCTGCTCCAGCCGGTCGCTGACCAGCTTGAAGGATTCGCCCAGCCGCTTTTCCAGGGTGCCTTGCAGCTTCTCGTCCACGGTGTGGCGCATCTGCTCCAGCTTGGCGGTATTCTCGCCGCGCAGCTTCTCCAACTGTTCCGCCACGGTGCGGGTCTGTTCGGTCACCGCCTTGGTGACGGTTTCCAGCCGCTCCCGCAGCGTATGGGTCAGGGTCTCGCCCTGCTGTTTGAGGCCGGCGGCGACCTCTTCGCGCAGAGCGCGGCCCTGGGTGGCCTGGTCGGCGCGGAATTCCGCCAGCTTCTGCTCCACCAGCAGCCGCAGTTCGGTATGGTTCTTTTCCGCCAGGACCACCGCGCCGTCCTGGAAGGCGCGGATGAGGCCGCCGATCTCTTCCCGCCCCAGCCGGGCCTGGGTGGCGGCTTCGTCGCGGCCACGCGCCGCTTCGTCGCGCAGCACCCGTTCCAGCCGCTCCAGCCGTTCGGACAGATCCTCCTTGCGGCGCAGCAGCAGCACCAGCACCGCCGCCAGGGCGGCCAGGGACAAGACGGCGGAAACGATGGAATAGATCATGGGGTCCCCCGAGAGACAGGGATTACCCGTCTTGCGCTAGAAAATCTCTGATATAAACGACGACGGCGGGCCGGATCAGCCGGTCCGCCGTCAAGGAGGAAAGTGCATGAACTCGATGCCCTTTCTCCTGGTGCTCAGGTTCCGCATCTGGCGGATTCACATCCGCCTGATGGTAACAAGGGCCTAGGAGCGGCCGGCGTCGGGTAGCCCCCCGGCGTCGGCTTCCTCCTCACTATAATAACGTGTGGAAGAATTTTCCACCCCATAGACCACAAACACCAATTTCGCGGCGCCATGACGGCGGGTGTCCACGGCTTCGAACCCGGCGGGCGGGGCGAAGTCCTCGTCCTCGGCCAGTTCGACCACCACCAGCGCCTCCTTGGCCAGCCACCCCTTGGCGGCGAGGCCGGCGAGACAGGGCAGGGCCAGCCCGGAATGATAGGGCGGGTCGAGCAAGGCCAGGGTGCAGGGCGCCGGCGCGGCGGGCGGCTTGGTCGCGTCGGCGCGGATCACCTTGGTGCGGCCGTCCTCTTTCAGCGCCGTGACGTTGGCGTAAATGGCGGCCAGGGATTCGGCGTGCAGTTCGAGAAAGCTGACATGGGCGGCGCCGCGCGATAGCGCCTCCAGCCCCAGCGCCCCCGAACCGGCGAAGGCGTCCACCACCACCGCGCCCTCCAGCTCCACCAGATCGGTATGGGCGAGGATGTCGAACAGGGCTTGGCGCACCCGGTCGGCGGTGGGACGGGCGATGCGGCCGGGCGGAGCGGTCAGCCGCCGCCCCTTATGGCGTCCGGCGACGAGTCGCATGGGGTTTGGCCCTGGTGGGTGCTTCGGTCTTGCTGCCGTCGGCGGCGTAATAGGGCTTCACCGCCTTCTTGGCCTCGGCGGCGCGCTTGTCGTCGGCCAGCTTGTGCTTGCGGGCCTTGGCGGCGACGCGCTGGTCCTTCTCGCGCTCGCCGGCCGGCTTGGCGTCGGGCTTGGCATGCAACACCGCCTTGCCCTCGCCCATCTGCTCGCGCATCACCTTGCCCGGAACCTCCTCCGCCGCGCCCTCGGCCAGGGTGCCCAGTTGGAACGGGCCGTAGGCGACGCGGATCAGCCGGGTCACCGGCCAGCCGAGAAATTCCATCACCCGGCGGATCTCACGGTTCTTGCCTTCCCGCAGGCTGACGGTGAGCCAGGCATTGGCGCCCTGCTGACGGTCGAGGGTGGCATTGATGGCGCCATAGGCGACGCCATCGACGGTGACGCCGTGTTCCAGCCGGGCGAGGGCATCGGGCTTGACCTCGCCATGGACCCGCACCCGGTAGCGGCGCACCCAGTTGTTGGACGGCAGTTCCAGCTTGCGCGCCAGTTCGCCGTCGTTGGTCAGCAGCAGCAGCCCTTCGGAGTTGAGGTCCAGCCGCCCCACCGACACCACCCGCGACATGCCCTCGGGCAGCTTGTCGAACACGGTCGGCCGCCCCTCGGGGTCGCGATGGGTGGTCACCAGCCCGGACGGCTTGTGATAGCGCCACAGCCGGGTGCGTTCCGGCTCGCCCAACGGCTGGCCGTCCACCACCACCACGTCGCTGGGGGTCACCACGCAGGCGGGGCTGTCCAGCTTGGAGCCGTTGACCACCACCCGGCCGGCGGCGATCCAGCGCTCGGCATCGCGGCGCGAGCACAGACCGGCGCGGGCCAGCCGCTTGGCGATCCGCTCGCCCTTCTCTTCGGTCATATTTTTTGTCCCTCAAGCGCCGGGCGGGATGCGTGCCGCATCCCTTGGCTTTCGCGCCATGTGGCGCGCGCCCTCAGCGGGCTAGTCGCTGCGCTCCGGTTTTGTACCACAGTCGTCGGGCGCATCATCGGCATGCCTCCACGAAAGCCCGCAGCAGGGCCGCATCGGCCGGGCTGATATGATATTCGGGATGCCACTGCACCCCGATGCAGAACCGCCGAGTCGGGTCCTCGATGCCCTCGATCACCCCATCGGGGGCGACGGCGTCGACCACGCAGTTGGGGGCGACGTCCTTGACCGCCTGATGATGGGCCGAGTTCACCGCAATCCGCGCCGTGCCGACGATGGCGGCCAGTTTGGACCCCGCCAGCACCTCGACGTCATGGCCGGGCTCGGTGCGGGGATTGGGCTGTTCATGGGCCAGGCAATCGCCGACCTCGTCGGGAATGTGCTGGATCAGGGTGCCGCCCAGGGCGACGTTCATCAACTGCTGGCCACCGCAGATGCCGAGAATGGGCAGGTCGCGCTCCAGCGCCCCCTTGACGATGGCCAGCTCGAACTCGGTGCGGCGCGCCTTCAGGGTCACGGTGGCGTGGCGGCTGGCGGCGCCGAACAGCGCCGGGTCCACGTCGAAGGCGCCGCCGGTGACGATCAGTCCGCCGATCAGGTCGAGATAGGCCGAGGCCAACTCCGGCTCGTGCGGCAGCAGCACCGGAACGCCGCCGGCCGCTACCACCGTCTCGCAGTAGTTCCGACGCAGCGCGTACCACGGCATCTTGGAATAGCCGCCGGGCTCCTCGCTGTCCAAGGTGATGCCGATGATGGGTTTAGACGTCATAGTTGGTCCCTCAAGCGCCGGGCGGGCGCGCCCGCGCCCTTGGCTCCTCCGCTAAAGCTCCGGGTCGCTCAACGCTCCCGCGCTTCGGCTTCGCCTCGCTCTAGGCCTTCCTATACAGTTCCGGCCGGCGCGAAGCCATGCTAAAGCGGACATCATGAACCGGTTCATGCAGATCGCCTTCGAGCAGGCCGAGGCCGCCGCCCATCGCGGCGAGGTGCCGGTGGGCGCGGTGCTGGTCAGGGATGATGTGGTGCTGGCCGCCGCCGGCAACCGGGTCGAGGAGTTGCGCGATCCCACCGCCCATGCCGAGATGCTGGCGATCCGCGCCGCCGCGGCGGCCGGGTCGGGACGGCTGGAGGGCTGCGATCTCTACGTCACCCTGGAGCCCTGCCCCATGTGCGCCGCCGCCCTGTCGCTGGCCAAGCTGCGCCGGATCTATTTCGGCGCCTACGACCCCAAGAGCGGCGGCGTCGAGCACGGCGCCAAGGTATTCGACCATCCCACCTGCCACCATCGGCCGGAAATCTACGGCGGCATCGACGAAAGTCGGGCGGCCGAGCTGTTGCGAGCCTTCTTCAAGGAAAAGCGGTAGAGTCGGTCGCGAATTTCGGAGATTGCCCCATGATCCGTCACGCCGTCCTGGCCATTCTGTTCGCCCTCGCCGTCGTCTCTCCCGCCCTGGCCGGGGAGCCCCAACCTCACCGCGTCGCCATCCAGGTTTCCGAGAATGATCCGGCGCGCATGAACCTGGCGCTGAACAACGCCATCAACATCGTCAAGACCTACCAGGGCCGCAAGCAGCCGGTGGAGGTGCGCATCGTCACCTTCGGCCCCGGCGTGACCCTGGTGCGCGCCGATACCTCGCCGCTGGCCACTCGGGTCAAGTCCTTCGTCGATGGTGTGCCGGAAGTCAGCTTCGACGTCTGCGACAACACCCTGGCCGCCCTGCACAAGGCCGAGGGCAAGGAGATCCCCATCCTCGACGGGGTCACCCATGTGGAGGCCGGTGCCGTCACCCTGATCGACCTGCAAGAGCAGGGCTGGAGCTATCTGAGACCTTAGTAAATGCCCTCAGGCGCCGGGCGCGAACTCCGACCGAATGCCCTTCGGTCGTCGGTACCATGGAGGAGACTGCCTTGAACCAACCGAAAACCGTCATTTCCGTGGGGGTGGCGACTCCCAGGCCCGACCCGGATACCGAGGCCCGCCTCCGCCGGCTGGTGGAACGCTTCTACGAGATCGGACGCCAGCACCCGGTGCTGGGGCCGCTGTTCGAGGCGGCGATCACCGATTGGGATGAACACATCACCGTCGTCGCCGATTTCTGGTCGCGCTCGCTGCTGGGCACCGACCGCTACCGGGGCAATGTGTTCAGCTCGCACATGCGCCTGCCGGTCGAACCGGTGCATTTCGACCTGTGGCTCACGGTGTTCCGTCAGGCGGCGGCCGAGACCCTGACCCCCATGCTGGCCGAGCAGGCCATCGCCAAGGCGGTCCACATGACCCATAGCATCAGCGTCGGGCTGTTCCCCTACCGCGATGCCGAGGGCAAGCCGACCCGCAAGCCGCCGTTCTGAGTCACCGCCTCCAACCACGCCGTCAGGTCGTCGGTAACGTGGTGGACATGGGAGAGGTCGGCCTCGTCCTGTTTCAGCACCGCCGCATCGGGGTGATTGTCTTCCCGCACCCACAAGGTGGTCATGCCGATGGCCGCCGCCGGCACCAGATTGCGCTGGATGTCTTCCACCATCAGGGCGGAGCGGGGATCGACGGCGTGACGCTCGACCATCAGCCGGTAGCATTCCGGCTGCGGCTTGGGGATGAAGCCGGCGGCCTTGATGTCGAAGATGCCCTCGAAATGCCGCGCGATGCCCAGCCGCGCCAGCACGTTCTCGGCATGGCGCTCGGAGCCGTTGGTGAAGATCACCTTGCGCCCCGGCAGCACCGCCAGCGCCGCGTCCAGGCGCGGGGCCCGGTCCAGCACGGTGCAGTCGATGTCGTGGACGAAGGACAGGAAAGCCTCGGGCTCCATCTTGTTCACCAGCATCAGACCGCGCAGGGTGGTACCGAATTCGCGGTAATAGCGCTTTTGCAGGGCGAACGCCTCGTCCATGGGCAGGTTCAGCCGCTCGGCGATGAAGCGCCGCATGCGGATGTCGATCTGGGGAAACAGGCTCGACGCCGCCGGGTACAGCGTGTTGTCGAGGTCGAACACCCAGGACTCGATGTCGGAAACCGTTTGCATGAGTCATAGGTAGCCCCCACGTGCCTGCAACGCAAGGACCCGCGCATCGGTCTTGACGCCCGGCTTTCCCCGGCGCTATGACTCGTGTCGTGGTGATTTGTCCAACCGGATTGCGGCCACGTTAAACAACCCGCTAAAGAGGTTCGCGCGCTCCCTGGAGAGCCCCGACCCCTTTTCCACGGGCGGGGTTTTTGTTTTTTCAGGAGGCGACATGACAGACACTCCCCCCAAAACCGGTGCCGAGCCCACCCGCACCTGGCGCCCCCGCACCCGCGCGGTGCGCGGCGGCCTGACCCGCACCGGCTTTTCCGAGACCTCCGAGGCCCTGTTCATGACCTCGGGCTATGTCTATGACAGCGCCGCCGAGGCCGAGCAGAGCTTCGACGGCACCCTCGACCGCATGGTCTATTCCCGCTTCAAGAACCCCACCGTGGCCACCTTCGAGCAGCGCCTGGCCGAGATCGAGGGTGTCCCCCCCGGCGCCGCCATCGCCTGTCGCGCCACCGCCTCGGGCATGGCGGCGGTGCATGCCGCCCTGATGTGCCAGTTGAAGGCCGGCGACCGCATCGTGGCGTCGCGCGCCCTGTTCGGGTCGTGTCAGTGGATCATCAACGAGCTGTGCCCCAAATTCGGCATCGAGCGGGTCTTCGTCGACGGTCCCGACCTGGACGCCTGGGCCGCGGCCTTGTCCCAGCCCACCACCTGCGTCTTCATCGAGACCCCCGCCAATCCCACCCTGGAGATCATCGACATCGCGGCGGTGGCGGCCCTGGCCCACAAGGCCGGCGCCCGGCTGGTGGTGGACAACGTCTTCGCCACCCCCATGCTGCAAAGCCCCCTGGCGCTGGGCGCCGACGTGGTGGTCTATTCCGCCACCAAGCACATCGACGGCCAGGGACGCTGCCTGGGCGGCGCGGTGCTGGCCGACCCGGCCTTCTGCCAGGACGTGCTCGGCCCCTATCTGCGCAACACCGGCCCGGCGCTGTCGCCGTTCAACGCCTGGCTGCTGCTCAAGGGGCTGGAGACGCTGGACCTGCGCATGGAGCGCCACTGCGCCAACGCCCTCAAAGTGGCGCGGTTCCTGGAAAGCCGGCCGGAAGTGGCCCGCGTCCTCTATCCCGGCCTGGAAAGCCATCCCCAGCATGTCTTGGCGGCGCGGCAGATGCGGGGTTGGGGCTCCATCCTGGCGGTGGTGCTGAAAGGCGGCAAGGACGCGGCCTACCGCCTGCTCGACGCCCTTGAGCTGATCGACATCTCCAACAATCTGGGCGACGCCAAAAGCCTGGTCACCCATCCCTGGACCACCACCCATCAGCGCCTGTCGCCAGAAGACAAGCTGGGCATGGGCATCGGCGAGGGCATGCTGCGCCTGTCGGTGGGCATCGAGGACGGCGACGACCTGGTCGACGACCTGAGCCGGGCGCTGGACCGGGCCGGCACCTGATGGATCTATTTTCCGAGACCCTTTTACATCCGCCGCCAGCGGCCTAATATAAAGGGTCTCGGACCGGCTTTCAGGACGCCTTGCATGTACAGCCAGACCACCCGCGGCATTGTGGTGACGGTTAAGCCGTTCTACCTGGACGACCAGTCGTCCCCGGCGGACAACCACTATGTCTGGGCCTATCGCGTCCGCATCGAGAACCGGGGCGACCAGACCGTCCAGTTGATGAACCGCCATTGGATCATCACCGACGCCATCGGCCGCACCCAGGAGGTCAAGGGCCCCGGCGTGGTCGGCGAACAGCCGGTGCTGCGCCCCGGCGACGGCTACGAATACACCAGCGGCACGCCGCTGCCGACGCCATCCGGGATCATGCACGGCACCTACGAAATGGCCGGAGAGCAGGGCGACACCTTCGACATCGTCATCCCGCCATTCTCGCTGGACAGCCCCCACGACCGGCCCCGGCTGAACTGACACGCTTGCAATCGGCGGAAAGCGGACCCACATCCGATTCACCCGCCGTTTATACCGACGGGCGAATGACAGTCTCATTCGCCAGGAGGCAAGGCCAAAGGCCGCCGCGCCACATGGCGCGAAAGCCAAGGGACGCGGAGGCGTCCCGCCCGGCGCCTGAGGGGACAACAGGCAAGTCGATTTATCGGCTTGCCGGTATTCAATAAGGGGAATTGCCGTGAGCGCTGACAACACCAGCCGGGTTCTGCCGAAGGAGCTGCTCCCCCATGCCCAGCCGCGCCCCAGCCGCGCCGAGGCCGAGGAAGCGGTGCGCACCATGCTGCGCTGGGCCGGCGACGACCCCGACCGCGAAGGGCTGGTCGGCACGCCCGACCGGGTGGTGCGGGCCTATGAGGAGTTCTTCTCCGGCTACGACCAGGACCCCACCGAGATCCTGCACCGGACCTTCGAAGAAACCGACGGCTACGACGAGATGGTGCTGTTGCGCGATATCCGCCTGGAATCCCATTGCGAGCACCATGTGGTGCCGATCATCGGCAAGGCCCATGTGGCCTATCTCCCCGACCGGCGGGTGGTGGGAATCTCCAAGCTGGCCCGGGTGGTGGAGATCTACTCCCGCCGTCTCCAGATCCAGGAGAAGCTGACCGCCCAGATCGCCAACACCATCAACGACGTGCTTCAGCCCAAGGGCGTGGCGGTGGTGATCGAGGCGGCGCACCAGTGCATGACCACGCGCGGCATCCACAAGCCCGGCGTCACCATGGTGACCAGCCGCATGCTGGGCCAGTTCCGCGACGACGCCGCCACGCGGCGCGAGTTCATGGCCCTGATCCACAATCAGCACGGCGGCGGCTTGTCCAACGTCTAGGAGCCCTGCTCCTCCTCCGCCAGCGCCTCGACGCTGGCGGCGTCGATCACCGTCCGACAGATGGCCCAGCCGAACCCGGCCCGCCCCAGGGCGGCCAGATCCTTGAGGCGAAACGCCGCCCGCTTGTCCGCCGTCCGGAACGGTCCCAGCCGGCGGCGGCGCGCCAGGGCGACAGCGGCGGCGCGGTCGGGATCGGGACCGGCCTCGCTCAGAGTCGCCAACGCCGCCTCGGCGGTGTCCGCCTCCACCCCCTTCGCCGCCAGGGTGGCGCGGATGGTGCGCAGCGATCCGCCGCGACGGTGCAGGGTCCGGACCTTGGTCTCGGCATAGGCGCCGTCGTCGAGATAGCCGAGGCCGGCCAGTTTGGCGATGACGGCATCGACCAGCGGGGCAAGCTCGGCGGCCTCGCCACCGTGGTGGGCCAGTGAGCGATCGACCTTGCGCATCAGGATCCGGCGCAGGTTGGCCCTGGACGAGGAGAAGCGTTCGAGATAATGCAGCGATGCATTCTCGAGATAGGATGCGGTGATCTTCGGCGGCGGACGCCGTTCCGGCCGTGCGGTCATGGAGGCGAGTTTAGCATGAGAGACGATCTGAACACCCTGCCGCCGTCGCCGCGCAGCTACGGCCCGGTCAACTGGCTGGGAGCCTGGACCCTGTTCATGAAGGAGGTGCGGCGCTTCCTCAAGGTCTATTTCCAGACCGTGCTGGCGCCGGTGGTGACCACCTTGCTGTTCCTGGCGGTGTTCGCCCTGGCGCTGGGCCGGGTCGCCGCCGAGGTCAAGGGCGTGCCCTTCGTCGAATTCCTCAGCCCCGGCCTGATCATGATGGCCATGGTGCAGAACGCCTTCGCCAACACCTCGTCCTCGCTGATCATCGCCAAGGTCCAGGGCAACATCGTCGATATGCTGATGCCGCCGCTGTCCGGGACCGAGGTGACCCTGGCGGTGGCGCTGGGCGGCGTCGCCCGCGGCCTGACGGTGGGCGTCGCCGTCACCGGCGCCATGACCGTGTTCGTGCCCATGCATGTGCACAACCTGGGACTGATCGTCTACCACGCCGTCATGGGCTCGCTGATGCTGTCGCTGCTGGGCATGATGGCCGGCATCTGGGCCGACAAGTTCGATCACATGGCCGCCGTGACCAATTTCCTCGTCACGCCGCTGTCCTTCCTGTCGGGCACCTTCTATTCCATCGACCGCCTGCCCGAGGGCTTCCACGCCTTCGCCCTGAGCAATCCGTTCTTCTACATGATCGACGGCTTCCGGGCCGGCTTCATCGGCAGCAGCGACGGCTCGGTCGGCCTCGGCATGGCGGTGGTGGCCCTGGCCAACGCCGTCCTGCTGGCCGCCACCTGGCGCATGCTGGCGACGGGGTACAAGCTCAAGACGTGAGGCGCGATGCCCGCCGATCCGTACCGCGGTCAATCCTTGCAGCGGTACGGATCGTCGGTGATATGCGGGTGTATGTGCTGGCCGCCGATGCCAATATCTGAAATGACCGGCGAAAGAAAAGCGTAGCTGCCGTTGAACAGGGCATTGCGGAATTCCTGGCACAGCACGGAAAGAGTCCCCACGACCAACCACCGTCCATCCGTGCCGACCTTGACAAGGACGCCGGGTCTCGCCTTGTTCGCATCGAGAATGACGGCGATCTCCATGCCATCGCTCGCTTTTCCCAGGAATACAGCGTCGCATGCCTGACCGCGCGTCGTGAAACAGCCGGGTTTCAGGTATCCTGTCTTGGAGAAGTCGATCTCCAACAGGGTGGACGGCAGGGCGTGACCGTTCGGGTGGGCCGTGATATTGGCGGCGATCTCGTCCGGCGATAACGGACGAGGTTTTACGAGCAGACGAGCCGCCCAGCGATTCGTTTCCTTCAATGCCGCAACCGCCCCTTCCCGTATCTGGGGATCGGAGCTCGCGGCCAAGCGGCCCAGTGCTTCCTGCCCGTATCGCTGACCGTCAAACCGCAAGGCGTAAAAATCGAATTTCTCCGGCGCCAGGATTCCGGCCTCCAACCGCGCCACCTGACTGGTGACGGCGATGCGAGATGGGTCGGCGACCGGCGACAGCAGCGACAACATGACAATCAGGATGACGAACGACGCCGCCACATTGGTCGCCTCCCATCGTGTCCGGGGCGTGTTCTTCCACGGCCCGGCCAGCGTGTAGCCGACAGCGTACACGGCCGCGATAAAAACAATGGCGGCCACGATGACGCGGTTGGTCGTCCAGCCATATTGCGACACCCGCAACAAGGTCGCATATCCGGCCAACCCGACCAGGGCCAAGGCCAGTGGGCCGACCGCGACACCCGCCCATGCGAGAATTCGCGCAGGCGTGTGGCCTTCCTCGCCGTTCCGGGGCGGGCCTTGTTGGTAGGCGGCATTGGCCAGGATGATCAATCCAGCGGTAGCTGTCAGGACCACCTCCGCCCCGTGTCGGGTGTTCCACAACAGCGTCAGGGACGTCGCCGTCAAGGCCACCAGGAATCCAGCCGTAATCAGGACAAGGATCGGCAAAAGCCATGACAACAGCACCAGGGCCACCGTGCGGATGCCACCGATGATCCCCGGAGCGACATCGGTCAGATGGATGGCGGCAGACAGGGAAAGAAACGTCACTGGCCAGTAAAACCACGGCTTGCTGATCGTTTCGTGAAAAAGACTCAGGTGCAGCATGTCGAACAGCGCCGCGCCGAGATGCAATATCAGCCAAAATATGCCGACAAAAACCCCCGCGAACACCGTCTGAACGCCTTGTTTCCACGCGACATCGAAATACCTGGAGTATCTGGCGATGGCCTTGCCTTCTTCCGTCGCCGCGACCACCAGGGCATGGGCGATGAACAAGCCGATAGCGGCATGGATCATCAATACAGGCGAGGGCCTGATGGCTTTCCCGCTCCACCAGCCCATGACACCGCCGTCAGGCGCGCCGAGGCGGCGGTTGACATCGTGCAAGGCCAGGCCGACGAGGATGACCGCCACCGTCGCGGTCCATCCGGTCAATCGGCGGGCATCCATGCGGTTCAGGCCGAACAGGGCTGCGAGAGGCGCATACAGCGCAGTTAGAAACATTGGCGCGAAGAGGAACCGTTCCGTCGCTGGCCAAGTCTCGTCGGTTGCCGCCAAGGCAAGAAGATAGAGGACCAATCCCTGGCCCAACCCGATCAGCAGCCGCACCCCACCCACCGTCGCGAACCGGTTCCTCATCATCACCGTGCCCCTCGCCACGCGCAAAACACGGCGATGATACCGTTGATGGCCATTCGTTGCCAGGGATTCAACTGAGTGGGTATTTCGGGCAAGATACCGTCATGGGCTTGCTGGCAAGCTATGATCGGCTACAAGCTGAAGACATAAGCTTTTCGCCTCCCTGCGGTTGACATTGTTGGAATTCTTAACGATACTCCGCCGCTTTCCATGAGCGCGTCGGTCGTTTTCGCTCCCGCAGCGAGGCTACCGGCATTGGCCTTAGGGCGTTCGGGAGAGCGGAAATGGTTCCAGTGGTTATGCCGACCTATGCGCGCGCCGACCTTGCCTTCGAGCGGGGAGAGGGGGCGTATCTGTACGCCACCGATGGCCGCCGCTTCCTGGATTTCGGGTCGGGCGTCGCCGTCACCGCCCTGGGCCACGCCCATCCCCGACTGGTCGAGGCGCTGCGCCAGCAGGCCGGCAAGCTGTGGCACTGCTCCAATCTCTACCGGGTTCCGGGCCAGGAGAAGGTCGCCGCCAAGCTGGTGGCGCGCAGCTTCGCCGACACCGTGTTCTTCTGCAATTCCGGCGCCGAAGCCATGGAATGCTGCATCAAGATGGCGCGGAAATACCATCATGCCGGCGGCAATCCCCAGCGGTACCGGGTGATCTGCGCCGAGGGCGGCTTCCACGGCCGCACCCTAGCCACCGTCGCCGCCGGCGGCCAGAAAAAGCACATGGAAGGCTTCGCCCCGGCGGTGGAAGGCTTCGACCACGTTCCCTACGGCAACCTCAACGCCATGCGTGCCGCCATCACCGCCGAGACCGCCGCCATCCTGGTGGAACCGGTCCAGGGCGAGGGCGGCGTCATTCCCGGCGACCCCGACTATCTGCGCCGGCTGCGCGCCACCGCCGACGAGTTCGGCGTGCTGCTGATGTTCGACGAGGTGCAGACCGGCATGGGCCGCACCGGCACCCTGTTCGCCCACGAGCAGGCCGGCATCGCCCCCGACGTCATGGGCATCGCCAAGGGCCTCGGCGGCGGCTTTCCGGTCGGCGCCTGCCTCGCCACCGAGAAGGCGGCGCGCGGCATGACCGCCGGCGCCCACGGATCGACCTTCGGCGGCAATCCGCTGGCCATGGCGGCGGCCGACACGGTGCTGGACGTCATGGCCGAGCCCGGCTTCTTCCCCCATGTGGAGCAGATGGCCACGCTGCTGCGCGGCCGGCTGGAAGAGACCTGCGCCCGCTTCCCCCATGTGGTCGAGCAGATTCGCGGTCGCGGCCTGATGCTGGGTCTCAAGGCCCGCATCCCCAACACCGAGCTGTCGGCGAAGCTGCTGGCCAACGGCCTGCTGACGGTGGGGGCCGGCGACAACGTGGTGCGGCTGCTGCCGCCCCTGATCATCGGTGAGCGGGAGATCGACGAGGCCATCGACATTCTGTCGCGTACCTTCAGTGAGGTGCCTCGTTGAGTCCCGCACCCAAGCATTTCCTCGATCTCGACACGTTCGACACGCCGACGCTACGCCACATCCTGGATCTGGGCGTCGCCTACAAGGCCGGCAAGGGCCGGCCGGCGTCGCTGGCCGGCAAGATGCTGGCCATGATCTTCGAGAAGCCCTCGACCCGCACCCGTGTCTCGTTCGAAGCCGGCATGAAACAACTGGGCGGCGACGTCATCATGCTGTCCAGCGGCGACACCCAACTGGGCCGGGGCGAGACCATCGCCGACACCGCCCGCGTCCTGTCGCGCTTCGTCGACGCCCTGATGATCCGCACCGACCGGCCGGACAAGCTGGTGGAACTGGCCAAATACGCCAGCGTGCCGGTGATCAACGGCCTCACCGACGAATCCCATCCCTGCCAGGTCATGGCCGACATCATGACCTTCGAGGAACATCGCGGGCCGCTGGCCGGCAAGACCGTGGCCTGGGTCGGCGACGGCAACAACGTGGCCGCCAGCTGGCTCCATGCCGCCGGTCATTTCGGCTGCGAAATCAGACTGGCCTGCCCCGGTTCTCTGATGCCCTCGACGGCGGCGGTGAGCTGGGCCCGGGCCAGGGGTGCCAAGGTCGAGCTGACCGCCGACCCCCTCCAGGCGGTGAGCGGCGCCCATCTGGTGATGACCGACACCTGGGTCTCCATGGGCTGCCGCGACCAGGACCGCCACGAAGTGCTGGCCCCCTATCAGGTCAACGAAACCCTGATGGCCGGCGCCGCGCCCGACGCGCTGTTCATGCACTGCCTGCCGGCCCATCGCGGCGAGGAGGTCACCGATGCGGTGATGGACGGCCCGCAATCGGTGGTCTGGGACGAGGCCGAGAACCGCATGCATGTGCAAAAGGGCATCCTCACCTGGTGCCTGGGGTGACCGCTGTGGTCGACCAGGTCCTGTCCTTCTCGGTGGGCGGCGGCGCGGTGCGCGGCCGGCTGGCCCGGCTGGGTCCGGCGCTCGACACCATCCTCGACCAGCAGCACGGCTACCCCCCGTCGGTCGGCGCCCTGCTGGCCGAGACGGTGGCGCTGGCGGTGGTGCTGGCGGCCCAGCTCAAATTCGACGGCATCTTCACCTTGCAGGCCCAGGGCGCCGGCCCGGTCTCGCTGCTGGTGGCCGACATCACCAGTTCCGGCCAGATCCGCGCCCATGCCCGCTTCGCCGCCGACAAGCTGGCGGGGGTGGAGGTGCGCCGCCACGCCTCGGTGCCGCACATGCTGGGTGGCGGCTATCTCGCCTTCACCGTCGACCAGGGACCCGACACCGAGCGCTATCAAGGC
The DNA here is from genome assembly GCF_903853455.1 of uncultured Magnetospirillum sp. Classification (GTDB taxonomy): domain Bacteria; phylum Pseudomonadota; class Alphaproteobacteria; order Rhodospirillales; family Magnetospirillaceae; genus Phaeospirillum. The sequence goes on along the minus strand of NZ_CAINTR010000201.1, from coordinate 24,243 downwards.
ATCGTCGAGCTGATCGGCGACACCCTGGAAGAATGCGCGCGGACCTATTTCAAGCAGTCGGAGCAGTTGGACACCGCCATCGAAGTGGCGGTGCAGCCGCCGACGGCGGGCCAGGGCTGGAGCGCCGCGGCGCTGTTGATCCAGCGCATGCCGGCCGGCGCCAGCAACGCTCCCATCCTGGTGGCCGACGATGCCGAGGAGGGCTGGCGCCGGGCTGGCATCCTGCTGGGCAGCATCTCCGCCGCCGAAATGCTCGACCCCGCCCTGTCGCCGCAGCAATTGCTGTACCGGCTGTATCACGCCGAGCAGCTGCTGGTGTTCGAGCCCAAACCGCTGGAAGCCAAATGCCGCTGCTCGCGCGACCGGGTCAAGGCGACGCTGGCCTCGTTGCCGCGTGCCGATCTGGACGCGCTGGCCAACGAGCAGGGCGCCATCGTGGTCACCTGCGAGTTCTGCTGCGCCGACCATACCATCGCCCTGGGTGAGTTGGATCGGTGATGGGCCTCGGGCGGCGGGCGGCGGGCCTCCTCACCTCCCTCAGAAACGGGTCCTGGCTGACCCCGGAGCGGCTGCGGGTCTATCCCGCCATTTTCCTGGTGGTATGGCTGGCGGTCGCCGGATTCTGGGTCGCCACCGCCGAGGGGGTGATCGACCGCACCGGCAAGGTGCTGGGCACCGATTTCCTCAACGTCTGGGCCGCCTCGGCCATGACGCTGGAGGGCCGGCCGGCCGAATCCTGGGACTGGCCCCGCCATGCCGAGGTGGAACGGCGGGTGGTCGGCGCCGATCATCCCGATTATTACGGCTGGCACTATCCGCCCTTGTTCCTGCTCGTAGCCGCGCCGCTGGCGCTGCTGCCCTATCTGTGGGCGCTGGCGCTCTATCTGGCCGCCACTTTCCCCGCCTATTGGAGCGCGGTACGCCGCATCCTGCCGGAGCGGCCGGCCATTCTGCCGATTCTGGCCTTCCCCGGCCTGTGGATCAACCTGATGCACGGCCAGAACGGCTTCCTCACCGTCGGCCTGATGGGCGGCGGCCTGCTGCTGCTGGACCGCCGGCCGCTGCTGGCGGGAATGCTGCTCGGCCTCCTGGCCTACAAGCCGCAATTCGGCCTGCTGCTGCCGCTGGCCCTGATCGCCGGCGGCCATTGGCGGGTGCTGGCGGGGGCCGGTCTGTCCCTGTTGGCGACGGTGTCCTTGAGCCTGTGGCTGTTCGGCGTGGCGAGCTGGCGGGCCTTCTTCGGCAGCCTGGCGCTGACCCGCACCACCATCATCGAGCAGGGCGCCACCGGCTGGCATAAGATTCAGAGCGTGTTCTCGGCGGTGCGCATGCTGGGCGGCGGCATCGGCCTCGCCTATGCCATCCAGGGAGGCGTACTGCTGGTGGTCGTCATCGTGGTCGTGGCGGCATGGCGGAAGCGGGAGGCGCCGCTGGCGCTCAAGGCGGCGGTTCTGGTCGCCGCGACGCCGCTTACCACCCCTTATGTCCTCGACTACGATCTGGTCCTCCTCGCCCTGCCCGTGGCCTGGCTGGTGGCGGAGGGGCGTCGCGCCGGCTTCCGGCCCTGGGAGAAGACCCTGCTGGTCCTGCTCTGGTTGTTGCCGGTGCTGGCGCGCCAGATGGGCGAACTGGCGGCCGTTCCGATGACGCCGCTCCTGCTGGCGCTGCTGCTGACGCTGCTGTGGCGGCGGTTATGGCGCAGTGATCGTCGTGACCTAAATCCCCTGTCGTCTTGACGCGGCCGGGCGAGCTGCCAATATGAACTCAGCATCTTCCAAGCAAGGGAATTTTCCGATGAGGCACCTCCATCTGGTGGTGGCCGTTCTGGCCACCCTCGCCGTCACCGCCTGCCAGAACACCAAGCCGCCCATGCAGACCCTGCCCGAGATCAGCTTCGCCAATCTGCGGCCGTTCAATCTCGACGTGGGTCAGCTGGAGATCGTGTCGGAATACGTTCCGCCCGGCCGCAGCCCCAATATCGAGCATCTGATGCCGGTCTCGCCGGAAGCGGCCGCCCAGCGCTGGGCCCAGGACCGGCTCAAGCCCATGGGCCGGGACGGCTATGCCCGGGTGGTGATCCGCGACGCCAAGGTGATCGAGGTGCCGCTGGCCATCGACAAGGGCCTGACCGGCGCCTTCAAGAAGGAGCAGGAGATGCGCTACGACGCCACCCTGGACGTGGCGGTGCAGATCCTCGACGCCCGCCACATGGTGGTCGGCGAGACCGTGGCCCGCTCCAGCCGCTCGCGCACCGTCACCGAGGGCATCACCCTCAACGAGCGCGACCGGGTACTCTATGACATCAGCGAAAGCCTGGCCAAGGACATCGACGAGCAGATGAGCCAGCTGATCCGCAACTTCCTCGGCCGCTGGGTGCTGTAGTGCCGGCGAGCCTCTGAAAAGGCTCGCCTCATCGCCCCTCAATCGCCGGGCGGCGGACCTCCGTCCGCCTTGGCTCCCGCGCCATGGGGCGCGCCGGGCTTTGCCCGCAACTCCGAACCAATGGATGAATCCATTGGTTCGTCGGCCTCAAAGACCGTTCACCATCCCGTCCAGCCGGCAGCGCTGGGCGCGGTAGCGGAAATCGAGACCGCCCTCCACCGCCAGCGCCTGCCAGGCGGGGCTGGCGGCGAGGTCCACGTGGTTGCCCCGCAGCGCCAGCGGCGGCGTATCGGAATCGTTGCTCCCCCGCACCCCCGAGCGGCAGAAGCGATGATGCCGGCCGATCTCGGCCAAGGCGGCGGCGTCGATGCTGGCCACGTCGCCGAAGGTGTAGGCGAACCAGTCCGCCCGCTCCCCCAGCCGCGCCGTCAGCATCTCGGCGGAGCGGCCGATCTGCTCGGCCCGCTGCCCGGGCGACAGGTCGCTCAGCCGCCGGTGGTCAAGGGTATGGTTGCCGATGACGTGCCCCGCCGCCCGCAACCGTTCCACCGCCGCCCAATCCATCACCGCTTCCGGCGCCTCCCGGCGGCCGCGCAGGATGTTGGCGGCGATGGCGGCCCCTTGAGCCTCTCCGCTCAACTCCATCAGGCCGGGGCAGACGAAAAACAGCGCCTTGGCCCCCAGCGGCGCCAACACGGTCTCGGCCACCGCCAGATTGGAGACGAAACCGTCGTCGAAGCTGAGCAGAACGCCCGGCTTGCCGCCGCCCCCGCCCAGCCGCCGCGCCGCCTCGGCGGGGTCGATCAGCGCGTTTCTGGCCGCCAAGCCGCCCACCAGGCTCTGAAACGCCTGTCGTTGCGATTGCGGAATGTCATGGAAGAGCAGGATGCGGAAGCTGCTCTCCTCGGCCGGGTGCACCAGCCGCGCCAGCCGCCACAGGCCGAGGGCGGGACCGGCCAGGATCTCGCGCAAACTCATGGTTTCCCCAGGGCGGCGGCGTGAACCCGTTTGGCCCAGCCGCGCAGCGAGCTTTCGCCCAGCCATCCGGCCACCGGCACCGAAAAGCCGGTCTTGGGGCGGTTGAGGATGGACTCGGGCAGCGCCGGATTGGCGCACAGCGCCATGTCGCGCTTGGTGGGCGCCTTGCCGGCGGCATGCATGGCCAGAACCCCCCGCAGCAGGGCGGTATCGACCAGCGGCACCCGGATTTCCAGGGAATGGGCCATGCCGGCCCAGTCGGCGTCGCGCAGCAGCTGGTTGCGCATGTAGAACTGCATCTCCATGGCCGAGATGGCCAACTGGTCGTCGCCCATGCCCTCGGCGGCCTCGGCCAGCCGCAGCCGGGGCGCCAGGCTCTCCAGCCCGGCCCGGGCCATGTCGGGGTCCATCACCTCGCCCAGCTCCCACGGCATGAACAGGCCGCGCCGCAGCAGATAGGCGTCGGACAGCGAGGTGCCGTATTCCAGGATGCCGGCCAGCTTGGGCTTGCCCAGCACCCAGTCGAAATGGGACGTCGCCTTCCGGAAGCCCCGCCCCAGCGACGGCACCGCCGCCAAGGGCTTCAGCAGCGAGACCAGCCGGGGAATCTGGCGGAAATTGTCGTAGCCGGCGAACAGCTCGTCGCCGCCCAGGCCCGACAGCGCTACCTTGAGGCCGCAGGCGGCGGCGGCGCGGGCGACGAACCACACGTTGACGCCGTCGATGGACGGCTGGTCCATATCGGCCAGGATCTGGTCGCGCTGGGCGGCGAAGTCGTGGCCGGGGATGCGCACCGTGGTGTGATCGGAACCGAAATGATGGGCGGCCAGTTCGGCCAGCGGGGCCTCGTCCTGCTCGGTCCCCTCGAACTCGGCGAAGGCCAGGGTGACCGACAGCAGCCGGCCTGGCGCCTGGCGCGCCGCCATGGCGCACAGCGTGGTGGAATCGAGGCCGGCCGACAGGAACACCCCCACCGGCACATCGGCGATCAGGTGGTGGGCCACCGAATCTTCCAGCGCCGCCCGCAGATCCACCCCGGCCACCGGCGAGGGATGGCGCAGCTCGGCCCCCAGGTCGAAGAAGGTCCCGGACTCGCGCTCGCCGCCCGGACCCCACCAGTCCCAGGTGCCGGGCTTTTGCGCCTTGATGCCGCGATACAGGGTATGGGGCTCGGGAACGTGACCCCACAGGAAAAAGCCGGCATGGCCGGCGGGATCGGGACTGGTGTCGATCCCGCCGCCGGCCAGCAGCGCCTTGACCTGGGAGGCGACCCGTACCGTCCGGCCGTCATCGGCGACGTAAAGCGGCTTGATCCCCAGCCCGTCGCGGGCCACCAGCAGGCCGTTGCGCCGCCCGTCCCAGATGGCCAGGGCGAACATGCCGCGCAGACTGGCGAGCATGGCCGGGCCTTCGCGCCGGTACATCTCCAGTACCACCTCGGTGTCCGAGCCGGAGCGGAACTTGACCCCCTGGGCCTCCAGCCGCTTCTTCAGGGTGCGATAATTGTAGATCTCGCCGTTGAAGACGATGGTGCAGTCGCCATCGGCGGCGACCATGGGCTGCGCCCCCGCCGGGCTGAGATCGATGATGGACAGCCGGCGGTGCCCCATCACCACCCGGCCATAGGCCCCCATCCACGCCCCCTCGCCATCGGGGCCGCGCTTGCGCATGGCGTCGCGGATGCGGATCATCTCCATGGGATCGACCAGATGGACGTCCGAACCGTAGGCGAAGATGGTGACGAGGCCACACATGCGGGCGATGGGCTCCGGCGGAAGGCGAAGGCCTCAGCCATAACCCATTTCCCCCTTCGGTTCCAGTTGCCAGGAGCCCGGTCTGGCAATTCCGGCCGGGGTCGGCTAAGTATGGGGTCCGAAGGCTGTCCCAAGGTTGGGGGGAATGAAGGAAAATCTGTCTCGCGCCCATGTGGCTTTCGCCCATGACATCGTCATGGCGGCGGTGTCGTTCGTCGCGGCGCTGTATCTGCGCCTGGGCGACGACGTCTGGCAGTATTGGGGCAGCGGCGATCTGCTGCTGGGAACCGTCCTGTTCGCCCTGGTGGCGGTGCCGGTTTTCCTGTCCCAGCGCCTCTATCGCGGGGTCTGGCGCTACGCCTCGGTCAACGACATGACCGCGCTGGTGCGGGCCAGTACGCTGACCGTCCTGATCTTCATGGCGCTGCTGTTCCTGATGACCCGGTTGCAAAGCCTGCCGCGCTCGGTGCTGGTCATCAACTGGTTCGTGCTGCTGACCCTGCTGGGTGGGCCGCGTTTCCTCTACCGCACCTTCAAGGACAAGGTCCAGGCCGTGCGCTCGGCCCGTGGCGACGCCATCCCCGTCCTGCTGGTGGGCGCCGGCGACGAGGCGGAATTGTTCATCCGCGCCACCCGCGCCGACGACGCCGAATACCGCGCCATCGGCGTGGTCAGCGAACGCGGCGCCCGGGTGGGGCGCAACATCCACGGCATCGACGTGCTGGGCTCCATCGACGAGCTGGACGAGGTGGTGGCGGAACTGAAGCGCCGGGGCCAGGCGCCGCAGCGCCTGATCATCACCGACCATCGCCTGGACGGCGCGGTGGTGCGCGACCTGCTCGACACCGCCGACCGGCTGGGCATGACCCTGGCCCGCATCCCGCGGCTGACCGACCTCCAGGACGGGGTCAGCGACCAGGTCACCCTGCGGCCCATCGCGGTGGAGGACCTGCTGGGCCGGCCGCAACTGGCGCTGGACCGCGCAGGCATGGAGGGCCTGATCAAGGGACGCCGGATCATGGTCACCGGCGCCGGCGGCAGCATCGGTTCGGAGCTGGTCCGCCAGATCTCCGCCTTCGGCCCGGCGCGGCTGGTGCTGTTCGAGGCCTGCGAGTTCAACCTCTACACCATCGACCAGGAACTTTCGCGCCAGGGCGGCAGCCCCGAGCATGTGCCGGTGCTGGGCGATGTGCGCGACGCGGTGCGGGTCGGCTCGGTGATGGCGGAACACCGCCCCGAGCTGGTGTTCCACGCCGCCGCCCTCAAGCATGTCCCCATGGTCGAGTACAACCCGGAAGAGGGCATGCTGACCAATGCGGTCGGCACCCGCATCGTGGTCGATGCCTGCATGGAGAACGGCGTCGGCCTGATGGTGCAGATCTCCACCGACAAGGCGGTCAACCCCACCAATGTCATGGGTGCGTCCAAGCGGGTGGCCGAGATGTACGCCCAGGCGCTGGATCTGGCGGTGGGCGAGCAGCCGGGCGGCACCCGCTTCGTCACGGTGCGGTTCGGCAATGTGCTGGGCTCCACCGGCTCGGTGGTGCCGCTGTTCCAGCAGCAGTTGGCGGCGGGCGGTCCCATCACCGTCACCCATCCCGACATGACCCGCTATTTCATGACGGTGCACGAAGCGGTGGAGCTGGTGCTGCAAGCCTCGGCCTTCGGCGTGGCCCATCCCGATTATCGCGGCAAGATCTTCGTGCTCGACATGGGCGAACCGGTCAAGATCGTCCATCTCGCCCGCCAGATGATCCGTCTGGCCGGCCTGCGCCCCGACAAGGACATCCAGATCACCTTCACCGGCCTGCGTCCCGGCGAGAAGCTGTTCGAGGAAATCTTCCACGGCGCCGAACCGCCGGTGGCCACCGGCCGGCCCGGCGTGCTGGTGGCGGCGCCGCGCGCGGTGGACGCCGAGGAGCTGGGCGTCGCCATCGACGAGCTGAGCCAGGCCTGCCGTGCCCATCAGCCCGCCACCGCCATGGCCATCCTGCGCCGTCTGGTGCCGGAATATCAGACCAACGGCGATCCGGCCTGAAACCGGCGAGCCTTATCTCTTGTCGCGACGAGCCATGCGCCGGATTCTCTTGCCGTGGGCAAAGCGGGAGTGGCAGGGTCTCGTGGCAATGTGTCAACAGGATGAAGGTCATGACCGGCGGCGCCCTTTCCCCACCCCCAGGCGACGATGATCTCGGCGGCTACCGCTCGTTATTCGAAAATGCGGTGGAGGGGATCTACCGCACGACGCCGGACGGCCGCTATCTCGACGCCAACCCGGCGCTGGCGCGCATCTACGGCTATGACGGCCCGGCCGATCTGATCGCCGGGCTGACCGACATCGCCCACGACCTTTACGTCAACCCCACCGACCGCGACCGCTTCAAGGAAAGCCTCGACCGCGATTCGGTGGTGCGCAATTTCGAGGCCCGAGTCTACGGCAAGAACCGCGACATCATCTGGATCTCCGAAAACGCCCGCGCGGTGCGCAACGCCGAAGGAAGGGTGGTCTGCTACGAAGGCACCGTCCAGGACATCAGCGAGCGCAAACGGGCCGAAGAATCGCTGCGGCTGGCCGCCGCCGTGTTCGAGACGGTGGGCGAGGCCATCGTGGTCACCGATGCCAACCGGGTGGTGCTGGCGGTCAACGCCGCCTTCGAGCGCATCACCGACTGGACCGCCGCCGAGGTGACGGGCCGGCCCTGCGACCTGTTCGCCATCGAAATGATCGGCTTCGCCGACATGGAGGAGGTCTGGCGGCTGGCCGCCAGCGGTGGTTTGTGGTCGGGGGAATCCTGGGCTCGACGCAAGGATGCCGACCCTTTTCCCACCGCCCTGGCAGTGACCGCCATCGCCGGCGAGGACAGCGCCGCCGACCGCTTCGTGCTGCTGCTGCGCGACATCACCAGCCATCGCCGCGACGAGCAGCGCATCCGCTTTCACGCCAGCCATGACAGCCTGACCCGGCTGGCCAACCGCCGCACGGTGATGGAGAGTCTGGCCGACGCCATCATCCGCGCCGAGCGCAACGGCGAGCGTCTGGCGGTGCTGTACCTGGACGTCAACCGCTTCAAGGACATCAACGACAGCTTCGGCCACGCCGTCGGCGACGAACTGCTGCGGCAGGTGGCGCGCCGCCTCAAGGCCTGCGTGCGCTCCAGCGACATCATCGGGCGGCTGGGCGGCGACGAATTCGTCGTGGTGCTGCCCAGCGTCGCCGACCACGGCACTGCCGAGGTCTGCATCAACAAGGTGCTCTACGCCTTCGCCGAGCCCTTCGCCATCAACGAGCTGGAGCTGTTCTCATCGACCAGCATCGGAGTGGCGCTCTATCCCGACGACGCCGACAACGCCGAAAGCCTGTTGTCGCGCGCCGACGCCGCCATGTACCACGCCAAGCGCAACGGCCATGCCTTCAGTTGTTTCGACACCGACATGGACCGTCAGGTGGCGGACCGGGTCAATCTGGAGAACGATCTGCGCCACGCCCTGGCCGACGAGCAGTTCCGTCTGGCCTACCAGCCCAAGGTCGATGTCGCCCTGGGCCGCATCGTCGGCGCCGAGGCGCTGATCCGCTGGCGCCATCCCGAGCGCGGCGACGTCTCGCCCGCCCTGTTCATCCCGGTGGCCGAGCGGGCCGGCCTGATCGGCGCCATCGACGACTGGGTGCTGGGTCAGGCCTGCGCCCAGATGGCCCGCTGGCGCGCGGCGGGGCTGGAGCCGCCGTCCATCAGCGTCAACCTGTCGCCGGCCCAGTTCCACGACGGCCGCCTGAAGGACAAGGTCAAGACGGTGCTGGCCAAGGCCGGATTGCCGCCGACCATGCTAGAGCTGGAAATCACCGAGACCATGATGGCCAGCGACGTGGACCGCGCCATCGAGATCCTGGAGCAACTGACCGCCATGGGAGTCAAGGTGTCGCTGGACGATTTCGGCACCGGCTATTCGTCGCTGGCCTATCTCAAGCTGTTTCCGGTCACCACCTTGAAGATCGACCGCACCTTCGTCGATGACCTGCCCGACGACGCCAAGGACGGCGCCATCATCGCCTCCATCATGGCGCTGGCGGTCAATCTGGGCTTCGCGGTGATCGCCGAGGGAGTCGAGACCCCGGGCCAAGCCAAATTCCTCGCCGAGCGCGGCTGCACCACCATGCAAGGCTACCTGTTCAGCCGGCCGGTGGACGCCGAGGCGTTCACCCAGCTGCTGGAGCATGGCATTCCAGCGTTGGAACAGGCGTATTAGAAGGACCAGGGATGCGCGAAGGGACTATGTCCCTTCGCAGTCTTTTCGCCCCTCAGACCTCCTTGAGGTCGTCCCACAGCTCCTTGACCTTGGCGAAGAAGCCGTGGCTTTCCGGTGAGTTCTTGGCCTTCTCGCCCTCGCCGTTCTGGTCGAATTCCTTGAGCAGTTCGATCTGGCGCTTGGTGAGGTTGACCGGGGTTTCGACCATGGCCTGGATGAACATGTCGCCGCGTGCCGGGCTGCGCAGCACGCTCATGCCCTTGGCGCGCAGGCGGAACTGGTGGCCGCTTTGGGTGCCGGCGGGGATGGTGACCTTGGCCTTGCTGCCGTCGATGGTGGGCACTTCGATGGCGCCGCCCAGGGTGGCCGTGGTCATGGGGATCGGCACCCGGCAGAAGATGTTGGCGCCGTCGCGCTGGAAGATGCGGTGGGCCTGGATGGTCAGGAAGATATAGAGGTCGCCCGGCGGGGCGCCGCGCATGCCGGCCTCGCCTTCGCCGGCCAGCCGGATGCGGGTGCCGTCCTCGACCCCGGCCGGGATGGTGACCGACAGGGTCTTTTCCTTGCGGGTGCGCCCCGTTCCGCCGCAGGAGCGGCAGGGGTCCTTGATGACCTTGCCCATGCCCTGGCAGCTGGGGCAGGTGCGCTCGATGGTGAAGAAGCCCTGCTGGCTGCGGACCTTGCCGGCGCCGTGGCAGGTATTGCAGGACACCGGCTGGGCGCCGTCCTTGCCGCCGGTGCCCTTGCAGTCCTCGCAACTCGTGGACGACGGCACCTTGACGGCGGTCGCCTTGCCGGCGAAGGCGTCTTCCAGCGAGATTTCCATGTTGTAGCGCATGTCGGCGCCACGGCCGGTGGCCTGACCCCGGCGGCCGCCCATGAATTCGCCGAACATTTCGTCGAAGATGTCGGCGAAGCCGCCGCCACCGCCGCCGAAACCACCGCCGCCGCCGAAGCCACCACCGCCCTGCTCGAAGGCGGCATGGCCGAAGCGGTCATAGGCGGCGCGCTTCTGCTCGTCCTTCAGCACGTCGTAGGCTTCGGTGATGTCCTTGAACTTCTGCTCGGCCGCCGCATTCCCGGGATTGCGGTCCGGGTGATACTGCATGGCCATCTTGCGATAGGCCTTCTTGATATCGTCGGCCGTGGCCCCACGTTCGACGCCGAGAAGTTCGTAAAAATCCTGCTTGCTCATGCGCTTCGCATCCGTAAAGAAGTCGGCGGCACCGCCGTGCCGCCGACTCTTGGATCAACAAACAGGCTTACTTGCCCTTCTTGTCGCCGTCGACTTCCTCGAAGTCGGCATCGACAACCTTGTCGCCGTGCTCGCCGCCATGGGCATGCTCGCCACCGGCCGCACCCTCGGCGCCGCCGGCCGCTTCCTGAGCCTTGTACATGGCCTCGCCCAGCTTCATGGACGACTGCATCAGCGCCTCGGTCTTGGCCTTGATGGCGGCGGTGTCGTCGCCGTCCATCACGCCCTTGAGAGCGGCCAGATCGCGTTCGATCTCGGTCTTCAGCTCGGCCGGGGCCTTGTCGCCGAATTCCTTGAGGCTTTTCTCGGTGGTGTGGGCCAAACCGTCGGCATGGTTGCGGGCCTCGATCAGCTCCTTGCGCTTCTTGTCGTCGGCGGCATGGGCCTCGGCCTCCTTGACCATGCGCTCGATGTCGCTGTCGTTGAGACCGCCCGAGGCCTGGATGCGGATCTGCTGCTCCTTGCCGGTGGCCTTGTCCTTGGCCTGGACGTTGACGATGCCGTTGGCGTCGATGTCGAAGGTGACCTCGATCTGCGGCACGCCGCGCGGCGCCGAGGGCAGACCCAGCAGGTCGAACTGGCCGAGGACCTTGTTGTCGGCGGCCATTTCGCGCTCACCCTGGAAGACGCGGATGGTGACGGCGGTCTGGTTGTCCTCGGCGGTGGAGAACACCTGGCTCTTGCGGGTCGGGATGGTGGTGTTGCGGTCGATCAGGCGGGTGAAGACGCCGCCCAGGGTCTCGATGCCCAGCGAGAGCGGGGTGACGTCCAGCAGCAGGACGTCCTTGACCTCGCCCTTCAACACGCCGCCCTGGATGGCGGCACCGATGGCGACCACCTCGTCGGGATTGACGCCCTTGTGGGGCTCGCGGCCGAAGAATTCCTTCACCACTTCCTGGATCTTGGGCATGCGGGTCATGCCGCCGACCAGGATGACCTCGTCGATCTCGCTGGCCTTGATGCCGGCGTCCTTGAGGGCCGCCTTGCACGGCTCGACGGTGCGCGCCACCAGATCCTCGACCAGGGCTTCCAGCTTGGAGCGGGTCAGCTTGACGTTGAGGTGCTTGGGGCCCGACGCGTCGGCGGTGATGAAGGGCAAGTTGACTTCGGTCTGCATGGCCGAGGACAGCTCGATCTTGGCCTTTTCGGCGGCTTCCTTCAGGCGCTGCAGAGCCAGACGGTCCTTGCGCAGGTCGATGCCCTGGTCCTTTTTGAACTCGTCGGCGAGGTAGTCGATGATGCGGGCGTCGAAGTCCTCGCCGCCCAGGAAGGTGTCGCCGTTGGTGGACTTCACCTCGAACACGCCGTCGCCGATCTCCAGCACCGACACGTCGAAGGTGCCGCCGCCCAGGTCATAGACCACGATGGTGCCGGCGTGCTTCTTGTCCAGGCCGTAGGCCAGGGCGGCCGCGGTCGGCTCGTTGATGATGCGCAGCACTTCCAGGCCGGCGATGCGGCCGCCGTCCTTGGTGGCCTGACGCTGGGCGTCGTTGAAATAGGCCGGAACGGTGATGACCGCCTGGGTCACCTTCTCGCCGAGATAGGCCTCGGCGGTTTCCTTCATCTTGCCCAGGATGAAAGCGGACACCTGGCTGGGGCTGTACTTGGCATCACGCGCCTCGACCCAGGCGTCGCCGTTGTCGCCCGCCACGATGTGGTAGGGGACCAGCGCCATGTCCTTCTTGGTGATCGGGTCCTCGAAGCGCCGTCCGATCAGGCGCTTGATGGCGAACAGCGTGCTGGTGGGATTGGTCACCGCCTGGCGCTTGGCCGGCTGACCGACCAGCCGCTCGCCGGATTCGGTGAAGGCCACCATCGACGGCGTGGTCCGCATGCCTTCGGCGTTTTCGATGACCTTGGCGGTCTTGCCTTCCATCACGGCGACGCACGAATTCGTGGTGCCCAGGTCGATGCCGATAACTTTGCTCATGTCGTCCTCATTCCTGTTCGGCAGATCCCGGCGGCCCTGTTGGCTTCAGCAGCCGCCCCGAGACCCCCATGGCGTTGAATTCCAGCATATGATCGGGAGCGGCTGACACCGCCCCACCGGCGTTATATAGGGCGTGCCGGGAGACGCGCAACTGACTCCCGACTCGATGCGGTTCGGAGATGGCGCCGCCAGACCGCGCCATACAGTCTTTGCAGGTGGCCGGCCCAGCGTTTGCCGGCGCAAAGCGGCGATGCCGCGAGGCTGGCACGGATGTCAGGGCGCCGCTGCCGCCATTGGTCGCGACGCTCCGCCGCCGCCACCGCCGCCGCCACATAGGCGTCGGCCGAGCCGGCGACCAACTCGTCCAGGCCCAGGGTCTTGACCATGGCGGCGGTCCAGCGGCTCACCATGCGGCTCTGCGACCAAGTCACCACCGGGACCCCCATGGACAGGGCCTGGAAGCTGGTGGTCGAGCCGCTGAACGGGAACGGGTCCAGCGCCACGTCGATGTCGTTGTAGCGGTCGAGGAAGGCGCCATAGCTCTCCGCCCCGGTCAGCAGCTCCACCTGATCGGGCCGCGCCCCTCCGGCGGTCAGGCCGGCCAGGAAGCGCTGCGAAATCTCCCGCGAGGCGTAGCGGTCCTGGTATTTCAGCACCAGCCGCGATTCGGGCAGGGCCGCCAGGATACGGCCCCACAGAGTCAGCACCGAGGCGGTGACCTTGCTGGGATTGTTGAAGCAGCCGAACACCGCGCCGCCGCTTCGCCTCGACGCCCGGATCGGCGGCAGGTCGTCGGGCAGGTCGGCCACATAAAACCGGGGCAGACACAGCGGCCGCTCGGTGAAGAATTCCCGGCTGTGGCGCGGCAGCAGCAGGCGGTCGGTCAACAGGTAATCCATTTCGGCCAGACCGCTGGTGGCGACGTCGAACAGGCTGATCTGGACCGGTGCGGCGCGATAGGCGCAGATGGTCGGACGATTGTCGTCGAAGCGTCCGCCCAGGCTGACCAGGATCTGGATGCCGTCGGCCCGGATGCGGGCCGCCGCCTCGGCGTCGCCGAGGCGCGAGATGTCGCACCAGCCGGCGGCACCGTCGCGGATGCGGGCGGTGGTGGCGTCGGGCCGCGCCACATTGGCGTAGAAATAGGCGGGAAAGGCGGCCGTATCCATATGGTCGAGCGCCGCCATCAGGTTGCCGGCCAGCGGGTGGGCGCGGAGATCGGAAGACAGATAGCCGACCTTGATGGGACCCTCTGGAACACGGTCATCCGGCGACAGGGCCAGACCGGCGAACCGGGCGCCAAAGTCGCGATGAATCGCGTCCACCGCCGCGTCATCGAGGTCGTCGCGGTACACGGCGGCGGCGAGGATGTTTCTTTGGGTCCGCATCTCGGGGTCGATGGCGAAGGCGGCGTCGTAGCAGCGCGCCGCCCCCTGGTGGTCGGCGGCGGCGAACAGGGCGGTACCGAGATTGTTGAGGCCCCGCGCCAAGTTGGGCCGCAGCGCCACCGCCCGGCGATGGGCGGCGATGGCCTCGTCGAGCCGGCCGAGATCCTGCAACGCGCTGCCGAGATTGGTCTCGGCCTCGGCGAAATCCGGCCGCAGGGCGATGGCCTGGCCATGGGCGGCGACCGCCTCCTCGAACCGGCCCAGCCCCTGAAAAGTGTTGCCGAGATTGGTCCGAAGCTCGGCTGATGACGGATCGAGCGCCATGGCTTGGTCGAACGCCGCCACCGCCTCCTCGCCTCGTCCCAGGGCGGTCAAGGCGAGGCCGAGGCCGTTCAGCGCCTTGCCATAGCCGGGTTGCAGCGCCACCGCCCGCCCGAAGGCCTCGGCAGCGGCGACATCGTCGCCCGTCTCGGACAGGGCGTTGCCCAGATTGTAGAAAATGGCGGCGGCCTGGGGGTGCAGCGCCAGGGCGCGGCGAAAGCTGGCGACCGCCTCGGCCGCCCGTCCCAGCGCCTGCTGGGCATTGCCCAGATTGACCAGCCCGCCCACGTCGCCGGGAGCCCGCTCCACATAGCGGGCCAGCGCGGCGGCGGCCTCGCCGGGCCGGCCCAGCAGATAGGCGGCGATACCCTCCAGCTTGAGCAGGGTGGCGTCATCGGGCCATTGGCGGCGAATCCGCCGGCACAGCCGGGCCGCCTCGGCGGCGTTGCCGGAGCGCAGCAGGGTTTCGGCCTGCCCCAAAGCGGTCGCCTTATCCGTCAATGCCGCCCCGCCGTCAGCCTCTTGTGGACCATCAGCAGATCGCGCCAGGCGTCACGCTTGGCCTCGGGGGTCCGCAGCAGATAGGCGGGATGGAAGGTGGCCAGCACCGGCACCGGCCGCGGCAGGCCGGGGGAGTTGAATTCGAACCAGCGCCCGCGCAGCCGGTTGATGCCCTCGGCCTTGGCCAGCAGGGCCGAAGCGGCGGCGCCGCCGAACAGAATCAGCACCTGGGGGTCCACCAGCTCGATATGGCGGCTGACGAAGGGCATGCACACCGCCACCTCGTCGGGGGTAGGCTTGCGGTTGGCCGGCGGCCGCCACGGCACCACGTTGGTGATATAGGCGGTGCTGCGGTCCAGCCCGATGGATTTCAGCATGCGGTCCAGCAGCTTGCCGCTGGGTCCGACGAAGGGCAGGCCCTGGCGGTCCTCCTCCTGACCGGGAGCCTCGCCGATGCACATCACCGCCGCCTCGGGATTGCCGTCGGCGAACACCGTGCTGGCCGCCGCGTGCTTGAGGGACAGCCCCTCGAACCCCTCCAGGGCGATACGCAACTCGGCCAGGGTGGCGCAGCCGGCGGCGATATGGGCGGCGGTTCCGGGGACCGCCGCGCCGGCAACCGGGGCGGCGACAGGCGCCGGGCCCGGGGCGCCGGGACGCTGCTGGGGAGCCGGTGACTGAGTCTGGGCCGCCGCCGCGCGGACCTGCTGCGCCCGCTGCAAGGCGGCATAGCGGTCCACCGGCGCCTCGCCGATGGTTTCATCGACGCCGGCATCCAGGTACCAGCGCAGGATGTCGTAAGGATGACCCTGAGTTTGCATGGCCGAAGACTAACACGGCATCCCTCCCCAGGCGATAACCGCTTGTCGAAACTGTCCCTGAGGGTGTGCTATAGAGGCAATTGGTCTGTCGGCGGCGCGGGCGTGGAGACTGCGGTGCAAGGGGAGTCGTGAGCGTTATGGAACGTGAGAGCATGGAATTCGACGTCGTGATCGTGGGCGGCGGTCCTTCGGGACTGTCGGCGGCGATCCGTCTCAAGCAGCTCAATGCCGAGCTGAGTGTCTGCGTGCTGGAGAAGGGCTCGGAGGTGGGCGCCCATATCCTGTCGGGCGCGGTGATCGAGACCCGGTCCCTGTCGGAGCTGCTGCCCGACTGGAAGGAACAGGGCGCGCCGCTGCTGACTCCGGCCAGCGACGACCGCTTCATGTTCCTGACCAAGTCCAAGGCCATCACCTTGATGACCCCGCCGCAGATGAACAATCACGGCAACTACATCGTGTCCTTGGGCAACTTCACCCGCTGGCTGGGCCAGCAGGCCGAGGCGCTGGGCGTCGAGATCTTCGCCGGCTTCGCCGCCGCCGAGGTGCTGTACAACGACGACGGCTCGGTCAAGGGCGTCGCCACCGGCGACATGGGGCTAGGCAAGGACGGCCAGCCCACCGCCAACCACACGCCGGGCGTCGAGCTGTGGGCGCGTCAGACCATCTTCGCCGAGGGCTGCCGGGGCTCGCTGACCAAGGCCCTGTTCGACAAGTTCGACCTGCGCCGCGACTGCGAGGACCAGACCTACGGCATCGGCATCAAGGAGCTGTGGGAGGTCGATCCGGCCAAGCACAAGCCCGGCACCATCCTGCACACCGTCGGCTGGCCGCTGGACACCCAGACCTATGGCGGCTCGTTCCTCTATCACCTGGAAAACAACCAGGTGGCGGTGGGCTTCGTGGTCGGCCTCGACTACGCCAACCCGCATCTGTCGCCGTTCGACGAGTTCCAACGCTTCAAGACCCATCCCGCCATCCGTCCGCTGTTCGAGGGTGGCCGGCGCATCAGCTATGGTGCCCGCGCCCTGTCGGAAGGCGGCTTGCAGTCGATCCCGAAGCTCAGCTTCCCCGGCGGCGTGTTGGTGGGCGACACCGCCGGCTTCCTCAACGTGCCCAAGATCAAGGGCACCCACACCGCCATGAAGTCGGCCATGATCGCCGCCGAAGCCGTCGCAGAAGCGCTAGGCCATGACGGCGGCTCCAACGAGGTGGTCGCCTACCCCGAACGCCTGAAGAAGAGCTGGGTGTGGTCGGAACTGCACGAGGTCCGCAACATCCGCCCCAGCTTCCATTGGGGCTTGTGGGGCGGCATCGCCTACGCGGCGCTGGAGACCTATCTGTTCCGCGGCAAGATGCCGTGGACGCTGCACCACCATTCCGACCATCTGGCGCTGAAGAAGGCGGCGGACTGCCCCAAGATCGCCTACCCGAAGCCCGACGGAGTGGTCAGCTTCGACAAGCTGTCCTCGGTGTTCATCTCCTCGACCAATCACGAGGAGAACCAGCCGGCGCATCTCAAGCTGCGCGACGCCGCCGTGCCCATCGCCATCAATCTCGAGCATTACGACGCTCCCGAGCAGCGTTACTGCCCGGCCGGGGTCTACGAGATCATCCGCAACGACGACGGCTCCAACCCCCGGCTGCAGATCAACGCCCAGAACTGCCTGCACTGCAAGACCTGCGACATCAAGGATCCCACCCAAAATATCAATTGGGTAGTTCCCGAGGGTGGCGGTGGACCCAACTATCCCAACATGTAAAGCTTCGTGTTCCCCAAGGGTGCCCGCATTCTCGGGCACCCTTGAAATCGAGGGTATCATATGGGGACGCCCGGTCCTCGGGTGTCCCGGAAATCGGAAAAGTCATATGGTCAATTCGGTTGGTCGTCTGTCATGTGTCGCGGTGGTGGTCGCCGCCCTGTGGGGATGCATGCCCCAATCCAGCAACCAGCCCGACCTGTCGGAAGGTTCGGCCTCCACCGGCGAGGAGACCGGGCTGGGCGCCTATCTGGCCGGACGCTTCGCCCAGGCCCATGGCGACACCCGCGCCGCCGCCGATTATTACGCCACCGCCGCCAAGCGTGATCGCGACAATATCGACCTGCAACAGCGGGCCTTTACCCTGCTGCTGGCGGAAGGGCGGCTGGAAGAGGCGGCCCCCATGGCCGAACGCCTGCTGGCCATCGACGAGGACGCGCCGCTTCCCGCCCTGATGATGGGCGTGCGCGACGCCCGCGATGGCAATTTCGCCGCCGCCGAGAAGCAATTCGCCGTCCTGCCGCACAAGGGCATCAACGGCTTCCTCGGACCGCTGCTGACCGCCTGGGCGCGGGTCGGTCAGAACGACACCGATGGCGCGCTGAAAGCCCTGGCGCCGCGCACCGACACGGTCGGCTTCGCCCCCATCTATGAATTCCACGCCGGCCTGATCGCCGACCTGGCCGACCGGACCGACCTGGCCGACAAGCATTACCGGGCGGCGCTGTCCAGCCAGACCAGCGTGCGCACGGTGGAGACGGTGGGAGCATTCTACCAGCGGGCCGGCCGCATGGACGCCGCCCGCGAGCTTTACCTGCGCTATTACGCCGAACACGGCGACCGCTCGCTGCTGGACGGCCGGATCCAGCTGGCCGCCGGCGCCAACCTGCCCCGCGCGGTGGACTCCGCCGCCGCCGGTCTGGCCGAAGCCATGTTCGACACCGCCTCGCTGGTGCGCCAGGGCAACGCCCACGACCTGGCCCTGGTGTTCTCGCGGCTGGCCCTGGCCCTGCGGCCGGATTTCCCGCTGGCGCAGTTGCTGGTGGCCGACACCCTGGGGCAGCAGCGGCGGCTGACCGAGGCCAACGCCGTTTACGCCGCCATCGACAAGCGCCACCAGAGCGCCGGCTTCGCCCGCATGCGGCTGGCCCTCAACCTGGACGAGGCCGGCGACACCGATGGCGCCATCGCCGCCCTGAAGACGCTGGCGGCCGAACGGACCGACAGCCTCGACGCCCTGATGAGCCTGGGCGACGTCCTGCGCCGCCACAAGCGCTTCCCCGAGGCGGCGCAGGCCTACGACCAGGCCATCGCCCGCGCCGGACACATGGGCGAGGTGCCCGGCTGGCCGCTTTACTACGCCCGCGGCATCGCGCTGGAACGCTCACACCAGTGGCCCAAGGCGGAGGCCGACTTCCTCGAAGCGCTGCGGCTCAAGCCTGATCAGCCCGACGTGCTGAATTACCTGGGCTACACCTGGGTCGACCTGGGCCTCAACCTGGATCGGGCGCGCAAGATGATCGAGCGCGCCGTCGAGCTGCGGCCCAATGACGGCGCCATCGTCGATTCCCTGGGCTGGGCGCTGTATCGCCTGGGCGACTTCCAAGCGGCGGTCAAGCAGCTGGAGCGCGCCGCCGAGCTGAAGGCGGAAGACCCCACCATCAACGAGCATCTGGGCGACGCCATGTGGCAGGTCGGCCGCTTCGACGAGGCCCGCTATCAGTGGCAGCGCGCTCTGACGCTGGACCCCGAACCCGAGCAGATCGAGCCGCTCAAGGCCAAGATCTCGTCCGGCCAACTGCCCGCCACGCCGCTGCGGTGAGCCCCATGATCTCCGTCTTCGCGCCTGCCAAGGTCAACCTGTCCCTGCATGTGGTCGGCAAGCGCGCCGACGGCTACCACCTGCTCGACTCCCTGGTGGCCTTCGCCGGAGTGGGCGACAGCCTGGAGATTTCGGCCGCCGAGGGCCTCTCCCTCGACGTCGTCGGTCCCACCGCCGCCCTGATCCCCACCGAAGGCGAAAACATTGTCCTGAAGGCGGCGCGGTTGCTGGCCGAGGCCGCCGGAATCACCAAGGGTGCCGCCATCCGCCTCACCAAACGGCTGCCGGTGGCGGCCGGCATCGGCGGCGGTTCGGCCGACGCCGCCGCCGCCCTCAAGGGTCTGGCGCAACTGTGGCAGGTCAGCCTGCCGCCCGAGCGCATGCAGGCCCTGGCGCTATCCATCGGCGCCGACGTCCCGGTCTGCCTGGCCGGCCGTCCCACCCGCATGTGCGGCATCGGCGAGCAGTTGAGCCCGGCGCCGGCCCTGCCGCCGGCCTGGCTGGTACTGGTCAACCCCATGGTGCCGCTGCATACCCCGGCGGTGTTCAAGGCGCGGACCGGAGCATTCTCCGCCGCCGATCCCTTGACCGAAAGCCCCGCCGACGCCCCGGCGCTGGCGGCGGCGCTGGCGGCGCGGCGCAACGACCTGACCCCGGCGGCGGTGAGCATCGAACCGGTGGTGGGCGAAATGCTGGCGGCGCTGGCGGGATCGGACGGCTGCCTGCTGTCGCGCATGTCGGGCTCGGGCGCCACCTGCTTCGGCCTGTTCGCCACCGAAGCCACCGCCACCGAAGCCGCCGCCCGCCTCCAATCCGCCCGGCCGGGCTGGTGGGTGGCGCCGGCCGAGTTGCTGGGACACTGATAGCCGGCGTTGAAACCCGTCGCGGTTCGGATTATGGTGCCGACCCGCAATGGTGGGGCGTAGCCAAGTGGTAAGGCAGCGGTTTTTGGTACCGCCATTCCCTGGTTCGAATCCAGGCGCCCCAGCCAATTTCTCAACATAAGGAAATCCGCGCCTTTCGCCGCCCCTGATCCGGGCGTGTGGACCACTCGTGTGGACCAGTCCCGTGGACCTGCCACGGAGGCATTCCATGCCGGTTGCCCAGCACATCACCCGGCGCGGCGGTATCTACCGCTTGCGTTGCCGCGTTCCCTCTGATTTGGTTCCTGTGGTTGGACGGGGCGAGATCCACCGCACCCTTGCGACGGCCTGTCCGAAGGAAGCCAAGCGGCGGGCCATCCGACTGTATGGCCGGATAGCGGACATCTTCGAGGGATTGAGGGGCATGACGGGATCGAAGGACGAGTGGGTCGCAGAACTCCTGGCCCTGAGTGTCAACGACAAGGATAAGGCCATCGTCGATCTTGTCGCCCTATTGGAGACCACCGACGACGCGCTCCACCAGGAACAGGGGAAGCGGACGACCGCCGAGGCGGTGTCACGCGCGGCGGTCGAGCAATGCGGGGTCCTTCTGGGAAAACTGGCCGAGACCGTAGCACCCGAAAGATTGGGCGAGGCCATCGGGCTGCGGGACGCCTCGCAGGATCTGCGGCAAAGGCACGACGAATTGCGCAACTCGGAAGTCATTGGGAAGGCCGAAGCGGCCATTGCGGCGTTGAGCAGTAGGCTCGGACTTCCCATCAGAAGCGCCACCACGCCCAAGGTGTCGGAGTTCCTCAACGGATCCTACGCGAAGGAACGGCGGCTGGCCGATGACAGCCATCGCCATGTGATGAACTTCATCACCCTGTTCGCCCGGATCACCGGAGACAAGCGTCTGGCCGACCACACGCGCACCGACGTCATCGATTATGTGCGCACCATTGAACGGCTGAGCAATTCTACGGGCAAGTCCCCGGAGGACAGGACGGCGAGCGTCGAACGGCTGCTGGCAAAATCTCTCGGCAAGCCGACGATGAACGCGACGACCATCGAAAAGCATGTCCAGCATGTGAAGAGCTTCTTCAACACGGCCCGCAGGCACATCAACTTCACGACCGCCGAGGCGATGAACGAGATGTTCGACGACATCGACCTGAGCGATTTCGTTCCGTCGCCCAAGAAGCGTAAGTCTTGGCCCATGGAGAAACTGAACGGTCTGCACGAAACGCCCATCTGGCAGGGGACGGCGAGCAAACCGACCGATTTCACCAAACGGCACAAACCCGGCGGGAACATCTATCGAGATGCCTACTGGTGGCTGCCGGTCGCGGCGCTCTGGACCGGGGCCAGGTTGGAAGAGTTGGCCCAACTGCACCATGAGGACCTTGGCATCGACCGGAATGGGCTTCCGTTCATCCGGATCCATGACGAGGGTATCCGGCGGGTCAAGACCAGCAACAGCATCCGAAATGTTCCGGTTCATTCGGCGCTGGTCCGGTTCGGCTTCCTCACCTTGTTCGATCCGACGAAGGCGGGGAACCGCATATGGCCGGAGTTGAAGCCGACGGGCCGGATGAAGAAGTTCGGAGACACTTACAGCACCCACTTCACCGATTACCGGCGGCATTGTGGGCTTTATGAACCGCTGATGGATTTCCACAGCCTGCGCCGCACCTTCATCACCTGCATGCGAACGAGGGCCAATGTGGACGCCCTGACCGTGGCGGCAATGGCGGGCCACGATGAGGAACTGCCGATCTTCGACCGTGCGGCGCAGACGGACGGATACACGGATTACGACATCGGCCCGCTTCACCGTCAGATCGAGGCGCTGGACTACGCGGCCTATGGTCTCGATTTGGGGCTTATCTGGAAGCCGTAGCCACCACGGCAGACATTGTCTGCCGCCGCCCGCCGCTGGGGCAGAGGATGGTCCCGCCCTCACCGTGGGGGCCTGCTAAACTGCTAATTCTGCTAGGCGGTGTCCCTCAGCCCCGGCTTCTGAACAAAAAGTGAACTTTCGGAGCGGGCTGCGGCTTCGTCCTGCACGGACGGCCCTATGTCCTGTTTGCCGGCCACCTGGGTCGGCGTTCCAGACAGGGGAAGTTCCATGCCGCAACAAGCCACCGTCCAAGCCCAACAACCGACCGACCAACCGCAACAACCCGCCGACCAACAACCCCAACAACCGGCCCTCCAAATCGTCGGGGGCACGACCACCCAACAACAAGCCGCCGACCCGTTCAATCTCCAACGCCCGCCGCAACCGCTCTCCCGTCCCGTCGCTCCTGCCCAACCCTATCCGCTCGACGCCCTCGGCCCCATCATCGAACAGGCCGCCAGCGCCATCGAGGAATTGGTCCAAGCCCCCGCCGCCATCTGCGCCCAATCGGTGCTTGCCGCGTGTGCCTACACGGCCCAACAACAAATCGACGTGGTCATGCCCACGGGAAGCCAGAAGCCGGTTTCGGTGTTCTTCCTCTCCGTCGGTGCCACGGGCGAGCGCAAATCCGCCGTTGATGACCATGCCATCCTGCGCGAGTATTCCAGCCTTCTGGAGGCTTTGCTGGCCGAACCGATGCCGCTGGAAAAGGGTGAGCGCAATGTCCTCGACCCTCGGCCCGTTCGGCTTGACCAAGACGCTGCCAAGGCGTTCAAGGCATTCTACACCGACATTGAAAGCGAGGTTGCGCAGGGGCAACGCTTTGCCGCCATCTCTGGATTGGCGAACAAGGCTCCCGAGCATGCGGCGCGTCTCGCCGCCGTTCAGACCTTCATCACCGACCCGACCGCCTACGCCATCGGTGTTGATGCCTTTGACCGCGCCGTCTCCCTCGTTCGCTACTATCTGGACGAGGCGCTGCGCCTGACGGCGTTCGCGCCCTTGGACCATGACGTCGCACTGGCGGAGATGACTCGCGATTGGCTCATCAACAGGGGCAAGGCGCTGGTTCATCTGGCCGATGTCTATCAGTTCGGGCCGAACGCGATCAGGACCAAGGCGACGGCCATCAAGGCCATGACCGTGCTGGAAGCCCATGACTGGGTCATCCGCCTGCCTGGCGGAACCAAGGTCGATGGCGTGGCGCGCCGCGACGTCTGGCGCCTCAACCTTCCCAACCTGCCCCCCTGCTAATCCGCGAATATCGCTAACCCTGTGCCGTAGCAGGGTTAGCGGTTTAGCAGCCCCCCTCCCCGAACATCCAAGGAGAACCTGACGATGACCCCAATCAGAAAGAACCCGTGGCGTGCCTTCTCTTTGTGGGACAAGGTGCTGTCCGCCAGCCGCCGCAGCAAGGGCTCGGCAATCGCGCTGCTCCGCTGGCGTGAGAATGTCCACGCGGCATGGAATGCCGGGCGGCAGTTGTCGCGGACGGAGGTGTCCGCCGCATGTCTGCCGTTCGCCGCCGCCATCGCCATGAATGAGGTGCGGGACCCGACCTGTGCAAAGGACAAACGGGCTCGTCTGGCCGGCGGTCTGCTGCGCGACGCCGCCGACTATCTGACAGCGACGGACCAAACCCTGTGCATGGCGATCATCGCTACCGGGTCATCTGGCGCACTGCCGTCCGATGAAGTCGCCGGATTGCCGCAACGGTCGCGAGAAGGTCAGGCAAGGTAGGTTCGGGCGGGGCCGCCTTAACCCGAGCGTCGGCGGAAACGTCACCCAACACGGCCAGCGCTCGCGCGACCGTCGTCAGGACCTGGCGCCCGTTGGCAGCCAGCGTCCGCCAGAGTCTGCCGGTGGCGGTGTCCCTCCGCGCCATGGCGGTTCCGGCAGCGCCGACATGCCGGCCCGCCGACCGAGGGACGCTCTGGGCGGCGAGGGTTCGCGCGTCGATCCGCTGCGCAAGGCCGGCGCGGGCCAGCGCCCGATTGCAGCACACCTCCCACGCCCGCCGGATACGGCGCAATTCTTCGGCGCGATCCTTGCCGCCGAATGCCCGGACCTTCGCCCCCATGCCGTCGCCCCGGACCTCGCGTTCGGTCCAAGCGAGGTGAGCATGGTGGTTACGCTGATCGCCGGCAGGGTCCGGCGCATGGATCGCGAAATCGACGGCGCAACGGATTCATCCAAATCAAAGATTCCGGGAATCTTGCTGCTGACCAGTCCCATGGGTCCAGCCATGACCCGGATCGACCTGGTATTTTTTGGATGTGGTCAGGGGTAGACGAAACTCCTCTAGATAGTAGTTTCGTCTACCCCT